>VGDC01000304.1 GCA_016869895.1 Alphaproteobacteria bacterium | reverse complement strand
CGTCATGCCGGGGGTGCGCATGTTAAACACGGTCACGATGATGTTGATGGCACCGAGGATGGAGGACATACCCGCCAAGTGCAGCGCGAAGATACCCATATCCACCGCCATGGAGGGGTGGGAGGTGATGCCGGAAAGCGGGGGATAGAGCGTCCAACCCGTACCCGCGCCGCCGCCGACGAAGGCGGAACCGATGAGCAGGACAAAAGCGGGAACGAGCAGCCAGAAGCTGAGGTTGTTCATGCGCGGGAAGGCCATGTCCGGCGCGCCGACGAGGATGGGCACGAACCAGTTGCCGAAACCGCCGACGAGGGCGGGCATGATGAGGAAGAAGACCATCAACAGCGCGTGCGCGGTGACGAAGACGTTATAGAGCTGGTAGTTACCGCCGAAGAACTGGTCACCGGGGTGCATCAATTCCGCGCGGAGCGCGATGGAGAAGGCCATGCCGAGGATACCGGAGACCACCGCGAAGATAAGGTACATCGAACCGATGTCCTTATGGTTGGTGGACAACAGCCAGCGGCGCCAGCCGGTGGGCGCGTCGTGGTGGTGATCGTCATGGTGATGACCGTCTTGATGGGCTTTTTCGGTGGCGTAGCTCATGCGGGTATCCTTGAGATTAGGCGACTTTGATGCGATTGAAGCGGCTTAGCCGCCAAGAATGACTTAAGAGAATTTGGCTTTCGCGGCTTCCAACCAGGCTTCGTACTCTTCCTGAGTCACGACGCGCACGGTAATGGGCATGAAACCGTGGTTCACACCGCACAGCTCGGAGCACTGGCCGTAGTAGATGCCGAGGTGGTCGGCCTGGAACCACGTTTCGTTCAGGTGGCCGGGAACGGCGTCCATCTTCACACCGAAGGAGGGCAATGCCCAGCTGTGGATGACGTCACCGCCGGTGATCTGCAACAGCACCTTCTTGCCCACGGGCACGACGATTTCGTTATCGACGGTCAAGAGGCGCGGCTGGCCGGGCTTCAGGTCTTCTTCCTTGACGATATAGCTGTCGAAAGCGAAGCCGGCATCGGGGTATTCATAGTTCCAGTACCACTGATAACCGATGATCTTGATGGTCACGTCGGCCTTACCCTCGATTTCCGAGTGGTCCATATAGTAAAGATGCTTAAAGGACGGAATGAGGATGGCGATGACGAGCAGGACGGGGATGACCGTCCAGATGATCTCGATGAGGGTGTTGTGCGCGTTCTTGCTGGGAACGGGGTTGTTCTTCGCGCTGAACTTGACACAGACGTAGATCAGCAGCACAAGCACCACAAGGCTGATGACGGTGATGAGGATGAGCAATCCGTGGTGGAAGCTGATGAGACGCTCCTGCACGGGGGAAGCGGCGGGCATCATGCCCAGCTGCCAGTCCTTCGCCATGCCGATGACGGGCTGCTCATGTGCCTCGTAAGCAGCGGCGGGCTGTTCTTCCTGCGGGCGGGCATCCTTCGCCTGTTCGTTGTCCTGCTTGGGCTCAAGCAGCTTGCCCTGCTCCGCTTCATTCGCGGCTTTCTCGCCGGCGACTTTCGCAGGGGTGGTCTCTTTCGCTTTATTATCGGTGACATCCGCCTTTTCGGCTTCCGCCTTCACGGCATCGGAATCGGGCGTTTTGGCCGGAATCTGCGCTTCAGTGGAAGCTTCCTGCGCGATGGCGGGGGCGGCGTGGCCGAGCAGCAGCAACGCGGAGCAGGCCAAAGCCAACACGAACGAACGGGCGAAGAGAGGGAATTTCATGCACATCACCTTAAAAATCATCATCAATTCCAGACGGTTGACTGACGGCATGCCAATGCCAGAGCAGCCTTCTCGCCCTTTGAAACCAGCCGGATATTACTTGTATCCCCTTCACATGACAATAGATTTATTTACCATTTACGGCGGGTAATGATAGAGTAACCGAATGATTTCAATTCTCATCACGCGAGCCGCCCCATGACCACCCCGACATTGCCCGAATCCCTCTTCTTCACCCAGACGGGTATGGACCAGACACGCGTGCGCCGTTTGGTGGAAGATGCATTGCAGGGCATGGACGACGGTGAGCTGTATTTGGAGTTCTGCCAGTCCGAATCGGTCAGCTTCGACGACGGGCGGATGCGCAACGCCAATTTCGACACGACACAGGGCTTCGGATTGCGCTCGGTGCTCGGCGAAGCAACGGGCTATGCCCACTCCTCCGAACTCTCCGAAGCGGCCATCGCCCGCGCGGCATCGACGGTGAAGGCCGTTAACTTCGGCCAGTCGGGTTCTGTGGACATGCTTCCCGCGCCCTTCGGCAGCAATCAGGCGCTTTATCCTTCCCTCAACCCGCTTTCCGAAGTGGAATTCGCCGCCAAGGTGAAAGTGCTGGAGGATATCGATGCATATCTGCGCGCCAAAGACCCGCATGTGAAGCAGGTCTCCGCGTCCCTCTCCGGCGAGTGGCAGGTGGTGCATATCCTGCGCGCTGATGGCCGTGTGGCGAGCGACATCCGCCCGCTGGTGCGCCTGAACGTCAGCGTCGTCGTCGAGAAGGATGGCCGCATGGAGACGGGCGGGCATGGCGCTGGCGCGCGCACCTCCTATGCGGATTACCT
>VGDC01000303.1 GCA_016869895.1 Alphaproteobacteria bacterium | reverse complement strand
ACCGTGATGTTCTGCGCGGTGAAGGCATGCTGCTTCAGTTGCTGATGGAGCAGTTGCGACACTTCGGGCTGGTGGATTTCCTGCGTTTCGTGGCATTCCTTGCAGATGAGGAAGGTGCAGAAACCCGCTTCCTGCGGGTAATGGCAACCCACGAATGCATTGAGCCGCTCAATCTTATGGATTAGGCCGTGTTCCAGCAGGAAATCCAGCGCGCGGTATACGGTCGGCGGCTTGGCCGAGGGCATTTCCTGCTGCAGGCGCGTGAGGATGTCGTAAGCCTTGGAAGGCTGGTGGCTTTCCCAAAGCAGTTCCAGAATGCGGCGGCGGGTGGGCGTGAGGCGCGCGTCCTGCTGCTGGCAGGCATTCTCCGCAAGTGCAAGCGCATCATGGGCGCAATGTTCGTGATTCTGGCAGGCGTGCATACTTCCTCCCTTAAAGCTCACCGCTCCGGTGCGCTTCCTTCCTTCTGCTGCCGTTCGGCATCCAGCTTCGATGCCCAGCCTTTATCGGCGAGTTTCTCTTGCTCGCGCGCCATATTCTCCACGGATTTCTCTTCGACCCGGAAGAGCTTGCCGATTTTCTTCGTGGCGGGTAGGTACAGCTTCTCGCTGGAGAATTTATCCCATGCTTGCGCTTTGGCGGGAATCAACGCGCGTAGTCCTACGGTCAAACCGGAGGAGAAAAGGATACCCGCGCCCTTGCCTGCGAGGATATGGGACGTGGGGGCTTGGTTGCCCATGAGTTTCTGTGTGCCGACGTTCATGGCGATGGACGAAGCCGTCCATACAGCAGCCAGTGGCAGGTGCTTGATTTCGTGGTCGTAAAGGGCATCGGCGCGGGCTTTCACCGCTTCCGCATCCACTTCGCCGCCGAATGCCTTGGCTTCGCGGAGTGCCGTGCTTCCCGCCGTGCGGCGGAAGACGGGTGCGGCGATTTTCTCCAGCCCTTTGCCGAGCGCAGCCATTGCCTTCGGTGCATGACGCTGCAAGGCGATGGTGACGGGCACGGAACCGAAATCCCCTGCCAGTTCTCCGGCGAAGGTATAGTTCAATCCGCCTTGGTTATGGCTGTGGCCATGTTCGCCATCCCCATGCAGGCTGACGCGCTTGCCGAGCATTTTCTGCGTGGCCGTGCCGATGAACGGATCGATGAAATCCGTGGCGGTGCAGGCGATGGTGTGGTTGATAGTATAGGCGATGTCTTCGGCGCGCGCGTGCGCTTCCGCTTGGGAAGCGGAGAGGTCTGAGGAGTGTTTATCCCGGAAGAAAAACATGGATGCCGCGCGATTGGGGTGTGAAATGTTATAATGTAACATAACAGATTTTCCGCGAAATGGAAGTGCGATTGCACTGCGTCATGAAATGTTCACATTCCTGAGTGGAAGTTCGCTAAGCCTGTGGATATGTGAGAAAAGCGGGAAAACGCACATTCCCCCTCTTGCGGTTCGCGGGAAACTATGGTTATCTGCAGTCAGAATTACGGGTTTTCCGTTCTGGAAGGCCTTCACAATCCTACATTCGATACCCATATCCTACCAATATATTCACTGACTTAGACACCGAAGAGATATTTCATGCAGATCAAGGAAACCGGCAATAAAGGCCTGAAACGCGAATACACCGTCATCGTTCCGGCCGCCGACATCGCCGCAAAGACCGAAGCGCAACTCAAAGAAGTCGGAAAGAGCGTGAAAATCGCTGGCTTCCGCCCCGGTCACGTGCCCGCGAAAGTCCTGAAGCAGAAATACGGCAAATCCGTCATGGGCGAAGTGCTTGAGAAAGCCGTGCATGAAGCGCAGCACAAGGTGGTCGATGGCAACAAGCTGCGCCCCGCGCTGACCCCCGATATCAAAGTCGTCAGCTTCGACGAAGGCAAAGACCTTGAATTGACCATCAAACTCGAAGTATTCCCCGAAGTGCCCGAATTGGCGCTGGACAAGGTCGAAATCACCAAGCCTACCTTCGAAGTGGATGAAAAGGAAGTCCACGAAGCGGTCGAGCGTTTGGCTGGCCGTAACAAGACCCGCACCCCGAAAGCCGATTCCGCGAAAGCCGAAAAAGGCGACGCCGTGCGCATCGATTTCAAAGGCCTGAAAGACGGCGTGGCCTTCCCCGGCGGCACTTCCGAGAACTTCCAGCTTGAGCTGGGTTCCGGCCAGTTCATCCCCGGTTTCGAAGACCAGCTCATCGGCGCCAAAAAAGGTGATGACGTGAAGGTGAATGTGTCCTTCCCCGAAGCGTACCACGCTGCCGACCTCGCGGGTCAGCCCGTTGTCTTCGAAGTGAAGGTGCATGAAGTGCTCGCTTCCGAAGCAGCCAAGGTGGATGACGCTTTCGCCAAAGAACTCGGCTTTGAGAGCCTTGACGCCCTGAAGACCTCGCTCAAAGAGCATATCTCCAAGGATTATGACGGCTATGCGCGCAACCGCATGAAGAAAGACCTCTTCGATAAGCTCGAAGACCTCTGCGAGTTCGAAGTGCCCGAAGGCATGGTAGATG
This sequence comes from Alphaproteobacteria bacterium, assembly GCA_016869895.1. GTDB lineage: Bacteria > Pseudomonadota > Alphaproteobacteria > Rickettsiales > VGDC01 > VGDC01. Next base: position 86 of record VGDC01000303.1, on the reverse strand, counting down.
CGGAGTTCAAGAGCATCTGGAGCCGTCTGAAACAGGCGCAGGCGCAGGGTGATGAATCCGTTGCCGGTCGTGACGACAAAGAACTC
>VGDC01000302.1 GCA_016869895.1 Alphaproteobacteria bacterium | reverse complement strand
GTGGCTGGAAGGAAGCGCGTTCCCAATCCTCCGACGGGAAAGACGGCCTTGCGGATGGGTTTGCTGCTCATGGGAATGCCTTTTTGAGGTGTTATTCGCCTGTTTTACTAACATAGGCGTAATTTTTCCGCAAGTTCATGCTTGACAGCGGGGAAGAAGTGTATATTTTTACCTACTCTTTACGACCGGTTCCCGAAAGCGGGACGGATAATGCTTGTGATATGGGTTTAAAACAATGGCTAAGAAGAACGTCGTACTCGTCAAACTGGAAAGCACCGCTGACACGGGCTATTTCTATGTGCGCAAGAAAAACCCACGTAAACACACCGAGAAGCTCTCGTTCAAGAAATACGATCCCGTTGCGCGTAAGCACGTCGATTTCAAGGAAGTGAAGCTGCGCTAATCGCTGCTCCTTCCCTGCGACGCTGCGGTGTCGCCTATATCAAGACGGCACCTTCGGGTGCCGTTTTTTTTGCTTCGATGGTCGTCCGTTTATGCTGGCGCGGGGGGAGGTTAGTCGCTATTATCCCAGCCGAATACCATTCCCATTTGAAGGAGTTACCCGATGTCCCTTATCTCTTCCGCATTCGCACAGGAAGTCGCCGCCACCACCGCCGCCGCAGCGGGCGAGCCGAACGTGCTGGCCGGCTTCATGCCCATTTTCCTCATCCTCATCGTGTTCTACTTCCTGCTCATCCGCCCGCAGCAGAAGAAATACAAAGACCATCTGGCAGTCGTGACCGCCATCGGCAAAGGTGACACCATCGTCACCTCCGGCGGCATCGTCGGCAAAGTCACCAAAGTGGACGCTGCTGATGCGAACGCCCTTTTCGTCGAAATCGCCGATGGCGTGGAAGTGAAAGTCATCCGCCACACCGTCTCCGCTGTCATCGACTCCAAGAACAAGCCGGAGCCGAAGACCCCTGCTGCGAAAAAAGAGAAGACCCCCGCCGCAGCGACCAAAGCATCCCCTAAGAAGAAAGCTTCCGCTTCCTGATTCGTAAGGAAAGGCGTAGCGCATGGATGTGACCCCACCCATCCCGAAGGGGCGGCAGCTTATCGACGCTTATGGCGAAGGGGGCTTCCGCATCGCGGGGGAGGAGCATCGCGGCTCGGTCGCGGTGCTGCCGACGCAGACGGTCGCATGGACGGCGGAGGACATCTCCGCCCTTTCGCCCGAATCCCTCGCGCCCATCTTTGCCAGTGAAGAACCGGTGGAGCTGTTGCTCGTCGGCTGCGGAAACGGATTCGCGCAGATTCCCCGCGCGGTGCGCGAGGCAGCTAAAGCGCGGCGTATCACCATCGACGCGATGGACACGGGCGCAGCCTGCCGGACGTATAATATCCTCATGGCTGAGGGGCGGCGGGTCGCTGCTCTGCTTATTGCAGTAGATTGATTCGCATGAAGCTGGGCTGCAAAGCGCGGATTGCTGGGCTTCCGCTGCTCATGTACCCGAATCGTACATTCCGCTGCGGTTCTCGCACTCGGCCCTTTTCGCAGCAGCTTGATGCGAATCGGACATACGGCACCTTTAAAATCACAGCAATAAAAAAGGCGGGAGGTGATGCTCCCGCCTTTTTCGTCTTTATGGCAAATGCCGATTAGCCTTTGATAGCTTTGGCGGCATAATCCCAGTTCACCAGATGGTCGAGGAAGGTGGAAAGATAATCCACGCGACGGTTCTGGTAATCAAGGTAATAGGCGTGTTCCCACACGTCCACGCCGAGAACGGCGACCTGACCATGCGCGACGGGGTTGTCGGCGTTGGCGGTCTTGGTGATTTTCAGCTTGCCGTTGTCCAGCACCAGCCATACCCAGCCGGAACCGAACTGGGTCAGGCCATTGGCTTTGAATTCTTCGACGAATTTATCGTAGGAACCGAAATCCGCTTCGATTTTCGCGAGCACGTCACCGGAGGGCTTGCCGCCACCGTTGGCTTTCATGTTGTCCCAATAAACAATGTGGTTCCACGCCTGCGCAGCGTTGTTGAACAGCACGGCTTTGGAGGAATCCTTCGCGGAGGCTTTGATGATCTCTTCCAGCGACTTGCCTTCCAGATCGGTGCCTTTGATCAGCTCGTTGGTCTTGTCCACATAGGCTTTCTGGTGCTTGCCGTGGTGGATTTCGACGGTCTGCTTGCCGATGTGCGGCTCAAGCGCGTTGGAGGCATAGGGCAGAGGGGGAAGGGTGATGGTCGTCATGGTCTTATCTTCCTTTGAGGTTGGGGTAGTCGATTTTTCCGCGGCGAAGGCCGGGAGTGTGCCGAACAGGCTGCCCGCAGCAACGAATGCCGCGCCTGCGCCGAGTGCCTGCAAGGCATCCCGTTTAGTGTAGGAATCTTTCATGGAAACGTCCTTCTGGGTAGATAAAGGAGAGGATATTTCTAGGGTAGGAGGCATAAAATTTCGATTATCTTAGGTCGCTAGCCCAGAAAAACCAAGCATTTTCTGGGCGGCGTTTTTGCCGCTGGCTATCGCCGCTTCGATGGTGGCGGGATAGGGCGAGCGCAGATAATCCCCCGCGAGCAGGAGGTTAGCGAAAGGCGTCCCCGCGTCAGGGCGTTTGGCGAGGTTCTCTGGCGTGGCGGCGATG
>VGDC01000301.1 GCA_016869895.1 Alphaproteobacteria bacterium | reverse complement strand
ATCGTGCCCGCATGCAGCACCGCGTTGACCCCTTCCAAGGCCGAATGGCCGTTGGGATAGGTGACGCTCACATCCTCCAGTTCAATCACGCCTTTCATGGTTTTTCCTCCGCAGGTTGGCGGAAACCATCCGCGATGGTGGTGGTCGTCACCTCCAGCAAATCAAGGTAGGTCGGCACATTGCCATCCGCCTCGCTGAGGGAATCGACATAGAGCACGCCGCCATAACGCGCGCCCGTTTCAGCGGCGACTTGTTTCGCGGGTTTATCGGAGACGGTGCTTTCGCTGAACACCACGGGAATGGCGTTTTCGCGCACGGTGTCGATGACTTTACGCACCTGTTGCGGGCTGCCTTGCTGTTCGGCGTTTATCGGCCAGAGGTACACTTCCTTCAAACCCAAATCCTTCGCCAGATAGCTGAACGCGCCTTCGCTGGTGACGAGGTATCGCTGGCCTTCGGGCACATCCTTCAACGCATCGGCAAGACGGGTTCTAAGCGCGGCTATCTTGCTGCTATACGCCTTGGCATTCGCATCATAGATGGCGGCATTCTGCGGGTCGGCCTTCACTAACGCAGCACGGATATTCTCGACATAAACCAGCGCATTCGCGGTGGACATCCACGCATGGGGGTTGGGTTTATCGGTGTATGGCCCTTCATAGATGGAGAGCGGCGAAACGCCTTCAGAGACGACCACGCTCGGCACAGCGTTCACATCTTGCAGGAACCGCGCAAACCACCGCTCCAGATTCATGCCGTTCCATAAGATAAGGTCGGCATCCTGCGCGCGGAGGATGTCCTTCGGGGTGGGCTGATAATCATGGATTTCCGCGCCGGGCTTGGTGATGGATTCGACCACCGCCGCATCCCCTGCCACATTCCGTGCGATGTCAGCAATGACGGTGAAGGAGGTGATGACTTTTAAGCGGCCATCATCCGCTATTTGCGGGGTGGATTCCTGTTTTGGCAAAAACAGCACCGCCGCCGCCAAGGCCGCTGCCAGCACTGCAAATATCCATAACCTGCGCATGATTCCCCTCCGTTATCGGAAGAAAATATTAGCAAGGGCAATATAAGTTAGCAATGGCTAAAACAATTAGTTCTTGAGGCGATAACCCGTGCGGAAGATGACGGTGATGCCGATGAGGCAAAGCACCATGAACAGGCAGGTCATGGCCACACTGATGCCCACGCCGATGTCCGACACACCGAAGAAGCTCCAGCGGAAACCGCTGATGAGGTAGAACACCGGATTGAAGTGGGTCACCTTCTGCCAGAATTCAGGCAGCATGGAGATGGAATAAAAGCTGCCGCCGAGGAAGGTGAGCGGTGTAATGACCATCATCGGCACAATTTGCAGCTTCTCGAACCCATCCGCCCAGATGCCGATGATGAAGCCGAAGAGGCAGAAGGTCACCGCAGTGAGCACAAGGAAGGCCAACATCCAGAACGGGTGCAAGATGGTGTAATTCACGAAGAAACGCGCCGTGACCATCATGATGACGCCGAGTATGAGCGACTTGGTGGCCGCCGCACCGACATATCCCGTGACGATTTCCATTGGCGAGACAGGCGCGGAGAGCACTTCATATATCGTGCCGGAGAAGCGCGGCATGTAGATGCCGAAGGAGGCGTTGGAGATGCTCTCGGTGAGGATCGCCAGCATGATGAGGCCGGGGATGATGAACGCGCCGTAGCTGATACCGTCGATGTCCACCATGCGCGAACCGATGGCCGAACCGAAGACCACAAAATAGAGCGAGGTGGCCATGACAGGTGAGAAAATGCTCGACATGATGGTGCGCCATGTGCGCGCCAGCTCGAACTTATAGATGGCTTTTATCGCGTGGAAGTTCATGCGCGTTGCTCCTTCACCAAATCAACAAAAATATCCTCAAGCGAGCTTTGGGAGGTCTGCAAGTCCTTGAACTCGATGCCGCGCTTCTCCAAATCGCGCAGCAGCGGCGCGATGCCGGATTGTTCGTCCTGCGCGTCGAATGTGTAGATGAGCTGGGTGTTCTCGGCGTGCAGCTCCAGATGATAGCTCTCCAGCCCTACAGGGACGGCTTCCAGTGGGGTCTTGAGATTCAGGGTCAGCTGCTTTTTGCCGAGTTTGCGCATCAGCGTGGTCTTATCTTCCACAAGGATGATTTCGCCCTTGTTGATGACGCCGATGCGGTCAGCCATCTCTTCGGCTTCTTCGATGTAATGGGTGGTGAGGATGATGGTCACCCCGTTTTCGCGTAACCCCCGCACCATATCCCACATATCACGGCGGAGTTCCACGTCCACGCCCGCGGTGGGTTCATCAAGGAACAGAATAGTCGGTTCATGGGAAAGGGCTTTGGCGATCATCACGCGGCGTTTCATACCGCCGGAAAGTGCGCGAATCTTGCTGTTGCGCTTGTCCCACAAGGACAAATCGCGCAGGACTTTTTCGATATAGGCTTTGTTGGAGGGCTTGCCGAACAGGCCACGGCTGAAGGTGACCGTGTCCCAAACCGTTTCGAACATATCCGTCGAGATTTCCTGCGGCACGAGGCCGATTTTCTCTCGGGCGGGGCGGTACTCCTTCAGAATGTCATGCCCATCCGCCAG
>VGDC01000300.1 GCA_016869895.1 Alphaproteobacteria bacterium | reverse complement strand
AGCTAATTGCCGCAGCCCGTGGTGTCGAAATAATGTTCTTTGTCGCCCGTCAGGCGGTATAGGTGGTTGTCGATACCACGGATGGACAGGTTAGGCCCCTGATGGTTGCCTTCGCAGGTGTGGTTATAGACCACATCCAGAATCACATCGATGCCGTTCTCCTTCAGTTTCTTCACCATGCCGGCGAATTCCTCTTCCGGCTTGTCCGTGGCAGCGTAAGCCGCTTGCGGGGCGAGGAAACCCAGCGTCATATAACCCCAATAATTCTTTAGGCCGAGGTCGTGCAGGCGTTCGTCATCTGGGAAGGTGTGCACCGGCAGCAGTTCCACCGCGTTATAGCCCTGCTCCTTGAAGTAGGAAATCATCTCGTCCGACGCCAGTCCCGCGTATGTCCCGCGCAGGTGCTCCGGCACGGCTTCGTTCTGGATGGTCGCGCCTTTCACATGGGTCTCGGCGATGATGTAATCCGCCAGTTCCGGCTTGCCTTTGCGCGCAATATCGGCCTGTTCGCGTTCCAGCTTCTGCCAATCCACCACGCGGCATTTGGGCATGAAGGGCGCGCTGTCCTTGTCGTTATCCGCGAAATGCACCTTCTCCGCGCCGGTCCATTTCACCTCGCCGTCGATGGCTTTGGCATAGGTGTCCACCAGCAGCTTGTTCGGGTTGAAGCGTTTGCCTTTTTGCGGTGCGAATTCGCCGTGCACGCGGTAGCCATAATGCTGGCCTTCCTTCAAGCTCTCCACATGGCCGCTCCACACGCCTTTTTCATCGCGGGCGGGCAGGGTGATTTTCGTTTCATTGCCGTCTTTATCGAACAGGCAGAGTTCGACCTTCTCGGCATCCGGCGCAGAGAGGGCGAAATTGACGCCTTTGGCATCCGGTGTCGCGCCACGGTGCTCCGTGCTGCCTGCGGTCACGCGGTAGCCGTTTTGCTCGGTCACTTCGGCTTCCGGGGTGATGCGTTGGTAAGCGCGCTCGGGTCTGCTCATATTCTCGTCTTCCCTGTTGAGGCGGGTTTTTCCGCTCTGCGTCTCTGCGTTTCGTCGATTTTTCGGTATATGCAAACCTAGTCCGTGATTAGCCGCTTCTTCAAGCGTTTTATATCACAGTGACCGTTCAGCTATGCAAAAATACCCTGTCAGGTTGCGTTGCAGTATAGCGACTAACTGTTGCAGTTTTATGGCAGTGGGGTAGTGTATCGGAAATAATATCCGCCTAGCCTATAAGGATACCCGCATGAACGCCAAGTCTCCCAAAGCTGTGAAAAAATCTTCCTCGAAATGGCCGTCAGAGCCACCCGTGTGGGATTTGAGCGACCTTTATCCCTCCATCTCCGATGCTTCCGTGGCGAAAGACATCAAGGCAGGGAAGGCGGCGGCCAAGAAATTCCGTGAGACCTATGAAGGCAAAGTCGGCAAGCTTTCCGGCGCGGAACTGGCCAAGGCCATCGCGGAATACGAGAAGTTGAGCGATAAGCTGGGCCGTCTTGGCAGCTTCGCGGGTCTGGCCTATGCGGGCAATTCGTCCGACCCGAAAATCGCCCAGTTCTACCAGAACATCCAGGAGGCCGACACGGTCATCGGCACGGAGACGCTGTTCTTCACGCTGGAACTGAACGCCATCCCCGAAGCATCGTTGAAAACCAAGCTGAAAGACGCGAAGCTGGCGCATTATGCGCCGTGGCTGCGCGATGTGCGGGTCTATCAGCCCCACCAGCTGGATGCCCAGCTGGAGAAGCTTTTCCACGAGAAGCACCTGTCTTCCCGCGCGGCGTGGAATCGCTTGTTCGATGAGACCATCGAAGGGCTGCGCTTCAAGCTGGATGGCAAAAAACTCACCATCGCCGAAGCCATGCACCGCATGTCCTCGACCGATCAGAAACTGCGCAAAGCGGCGGGTAAAGAGGTCGGGCGCGTGCTGGGCAAGCACATCCGCACCTTCGCGCTCATCACCAATACCTTGGCGAAGGACAAGGAAATTGAGGACACATGGCGCAATTTCAAAAAGCCGATTTCCTCGCGCAACGTCAGCAATTTGGTGGAAGACGAAGTGGTGGATGCGCTGCTCTCCACCGTTCAGGCGAATTACGCCCAGCTTTCCCATCGTTATTATAAACTCAAAGCCAAGTGGATGGGGCAGAAGAAGCTCAATTATTGGGACAGGAACGCCCCGCTCCCTGGCGATGATGCGCGGGTGTACACCTGGCCGGAAGCGGTGGACATCGTGCTGGATGCTTACGCATCCTTCTCCCCCGAATTCGCCGCTGTCGGGCGCAAATTCTTCGAGAACAACTGGATCGATGCACCCACCCGTCAGGGCAAGGCCTCCGGCGCTTTCGCCCACCCCACCACGCCTTCCGCGCATCCCTATCTGCTGGTGAATTTCCAGGGGAAACTGGATGACATCATGACGCTGGCGCATGAGCTGGGGCATGGCGTGCACCAATACCTCGCCAATAAACAGGGCGCGTTGATGTCCGGCACACCGCTGACATTGGCCGAGACCGCATCCGTCTTCGGTGAGCAGATTGTCTTCCAGAGCCTGTTGAAAGCTGAGAAAGACCCTGCGAAGCGCAAGCTGCTCATCGCCGATAAGGTCGAAT
>VGDC01000299.1 GCA_016869895.1 Alphaproteobacteria bacterium | reverse complement strand
CGCCGCCAATGCGCCGAGGTGCAGCACGTCATCCCCGAAGAAAGACGCTTTGCCCAGCATCATCTTGAAGCCGTTATGGGTGGGCGGGTTATGCGAACCCGTGACCATGATGCCCGCATCCGCGCCGGAGTGGTGGACGGAGAAATACATGAGCGGGGTGGGGCCGATGCCGAAATTCCACAAGGTCACGCCCGTGCTTTTCAAGCCGGTGATGAGCGCATCGCGCAGTTCAGGGGTGCTGAGGCGACCGTCATAGGCCAGCGCGATTGTCGGCGAGGGCTTTCCGGTCGCGCGGATGACCGCCGTGCCGAAGGCCTTGCCGATGTAGAGCGCATCCTCCACGAAGAGGGTCTCCCCCACGACACCGCGGATGTCATAGGCGCGCAGGATGGAAGGATGGAAGCGATGCGTATCAGTCATGGAAAATACTCCGTATTCGTAATATAACTCGAATATAACGATTGCGGCGTTAACTGTATATGCATGAAAAACGTATCATTCCGGTCATCCTTGCCGGTGGTGAAGGCACGCGCCTTTGGCCGCTGTCCAGCAGCACGTTGCCGAAACCGTTCCTGTCTCTGCATAAACAGGGAGTGAGCCTGTTGGAAGAGACACTCCTGCGTGTATCGGATTCTGTGCAGTTCGCGCCCGCTTGGGTGATGTGCCATGCCCGTTTTGCACCGCTGGCGGAGGACATCTTGTCGCGACAAGCTTCGCGACCACAGCTACTGCAAGAGCAGGAATCCCGTAACACAGCACCTGCCATCGCGCTCGCCTGCGAACATCTGGCGACCATACATTCCGGTGAAACGCTCGTCGCCTTCCTCCCCTGCGACCATCATTTCGCGGAGGAAGGCGCACTCGCCGCTTTGCTGGCGAAGGGTGCAGAAGCGGCAGCAGCAGGTAACATCGTGCTTTTCGGCGCGCCTATCCAACACGCGGGTACGGGTTATGGCTATATCCGCAAGGGCGAGAAGGCGGGTGAAGCGGCATACACCATGGAGGCCTTCATCGAAAAACCCGATGCGGCATCCGCAGAAGTCTTCGCCGCTTCAGGGGATTACCTGTGGAACGGCGGCATCATCCTGTGCCGCTTAGATACCATGCGCTCCGCATTGGCGGAACACCATCCCGACGGCATCCCCGCCGAATCCATCGACACCGCCCTCCTCCAGCATAGCCGCAATGCCTTGGTCATTCCCATGGAATCGGCCTGGGCGGATGTCGGCTCGTGGGCGGATGTCTGGCACACCAGCCGCCGCTGCGCCGATGGCAATGCGACGCTCGGCGACGCCCAACTCCGCGACACCTCCGGCAGCCTCATCGTCTCCCAGACAGGCCAGCACATCACCACCCTCGGCGTGCAGGATCTCGTCATCATCGCCACCGATGGGCATATCCTCATCGCCGACCGGAAACAGGCGCAGGATATTCGCTGCATTGCACCCGATATGCACCCTGAAGAGGGGTGAGAGCAGTCTTCCGCAAGATGCTCACGCAACGGGATTTTTTAATACATCCGCAGACGTAAAAAAAATATAAACCCTTCATAAAAGTGTAACAGTGTTCGGCTATCTTCATCTTTCCAATGATGGGATGGGAAACCGCACCCTATCGCCAGAAAGCCTTAGAAAGAAAAGAATATCATGGCGTTAGCCGTAAAAAGCACGATGAACAACGACCACCTGAAGACGCTCGATGCGATTCTGAAGGAGCCGCTTTCTGACGTGCGCATGAAGCTGCATCAGCACATGCAGGGCTTCACGCCGGCTTACAAAGAGATGGTGAAGCAGAAAGACCCCGCCAAGGCGCAGGCCATTTCCGACCAGATCCAGCAAGCCGCCGACCAGCATTTCAACGAAGGCCATTTCAACGCCTATATGGACGGATTGCGCAAGTTCGCGCAGGATGACCTCGGCGGCCAGAACCTCGCCGCATTCGACCGCGAAGTCGCCAAAGCCCGCGAAGCCATCGAAACCGGCGACACCACCTTCGACCCGAACCCCAGCGTGCGCGTCAACCAGCTGGTCTGGGCGGTCACCCTCAGCTACCTGACGGTGAACCCCAAGGCGCAGGAGAAATGGGCGGATAAGAACAAAGCGCTCGACGTCACCGACACGAAAGTGTGGAACAAGGTGCTCGAATCCGACACGCTTGAGGACGAGTTGCTCGACCACGCGTTCCACCTGAGCGAAGAGATCACCAATAAAGACACCAAGCTTCGCTGGGGCGCACCGGGCAGCTGGTTCTACAACAACCGCGAAGAACCCGCCATCAACCTCGATCTCATCGAGTCGTTGACGCTGGGTCTGGAGCACACCCGCGCGGCGGCCTATCACGAGATGGGGCATAATAAACTGACCGTGAAGCTGCCGCAGTCGATGCTCGACATCCTCGGCAAGCTGGAAGCGCAGGATGAGAAGGTCGAAAAAGGCCATAAACTGACCGAAGACGAATATGTCGAGCGTCAGAAGCTCGCCGCGGAAATGCAGGCGCGCCATAAAATCTTCAACGTCTGCGAAGACAACACCGTCAACCAATATGCCGTTCGCCAGAGCGTGTCGCTGGATTACAGCGTGTCCATCAACTACACGAACGTATTGTT
>VGDC01000298.1 GCA_016869895.1 Alphaproteobacteria bacterium | reverse complement strand
ACCACGTGCTTTCGCGCCCGCAAGGAACGGGTCGTGCAAGCCGTAGAGGTTCGTGAATATGCGGTCTGAATCTTTCAACATACGCTATCTCACTTCTTCTTCGGCGTGGGTTTAGCGGGAGCCTTGACCTTGGCGGGAGGCGCTTTTTCACCGCGCTTCTCCGCAGGAGCGGTCTTGCGCTCCGCAGCGGGTTTGGCTTTGGGCGAGGTGGCAGGCGTCTTCGGCACGGTGGTGCGCTTCGCCGCAGGTTCAGCGACCTTTTTCGCACTCGCCGTGCTTGTCTTCGCGGTCTTGCCGGCTTTAGCTTCCTTGCTTGTGGGTACGTTCTCCACAGGCGTCGGCGAGCGCGTCGCTTTCGGGCGGGCTTTCGGCTCATCCTGATTCGGCGTGTTCGGGCCGCTCTTCGCGGAAGCCTTGGTGGAAGTCTTCTCGGAAGCGGATTCCTTCTGCTTCGGCGCAGCCTTGGGCGAATCGGTCAGTGTGGTCAGGCCACCGATGGGCGCGGCGCGCTGGCGACCGTTCTGCGGGCCAGGCGTGATGGTACGACCTGCACTCAGGTCGTCAATCATCTTGGTCACGCTTTCGGCGGTCAAATCTTCATAGTAATGCTCACCGATCTGCAACATGGGCGCATTCACGCATGCGCCGAGGCATTCCGCCTCCACCAGTGTGAACTGGCCGTCAGCGGTGGTCTCGCCCACGTCAATGCCCAGCTTGCTTTTGCAGGCTTTGATGATGTCATCCGAACCGCGCAGCCAGCACGGGGTCGTGGTGCAGACCTCGATGAAATGCTTACCCACGGGTTTCAGGTTATACATCGTGTAGAAGGTCGCCACTTCATAGGCGCGCATCACCGGAATCTCCAACAGCGCGGCGACGTAATTCATCGCGGCCACGGGCAGCCAGTTTCCGTTCTGCTCCTGCGCCATGGTCAACAGCGGCATCAGCGCGGATTGCTGTTTACCCGCCGGATATTTGGCGATGATTTTCTGCGCCTCGGCGAAATTCTCCGGCGTGAAGCCGAATGTCGCGGGCTGATACGGCGCAAGCTGCGCCTCCAGCAGTTTATGACCCTGTCCGCCGCTCATCGATCGACCTCCCCGAACACGATGTCCATCGAGCCGAGCACGGCGCCGACGTCGGCCAGCATATGGCCTTTGCACATGAAATCCATCGCCTGCATATGGGTGAATCCGGGTGCGCGGATATGGCACTTATACGGGCGGTTGGTGCCGTCAGCGACCAAGAACACCGCGAATTCGCCCTTGGGCGCTTCCACAGCGGTGTAGGTCTCGCCTGCGGGAACGTGGTATCCCTCGCTGAACAGCTTGAAATGGTTGATGAGCGCTTCCATGGAACGCTTCATATCAGCGCGTTTGGGTGGCGCGATGCGCGGGTCTTGCGTCACCACGGGGCCACCGGGCATCTGATCCAAGCACTGGTTGATGATGCGCAAGCTCTGGCGCATCTCTTCCATACGCACGAGATAGCGGTCATAGCAATCGCCATGCTTGCCGATGGGAATGTCGAAATCCATGCGGTCATAGACATCATACGGCTGGCTCTTACGCAGATCCCACGCCACGCCCGAACCACGCAGCATCGGGCCAGTGAAGCCCCAGTTCAATGCCTCGTCATCCGTCACCACACCGATATCCACGGTGCGCTGCTTCAGGATGCGGTTGTTGTTCAGCAGACGCTCGACGTCATCAAGATACGGCACGAAGCCTTTCGACCAATCGCGGATGTCATCTAAGATGCCCGCAGGAATGTCCTGATGCACACCACCGGGGCGGAAATAGGCCGAGTGGAAACGCGCGCCGGACACACGCTCATAGAACTCCATCAGCTTCTCGCGTTCCTCGAACAGCCAAAGCAGCGGGGTCATCGCGCCGATATCCATCGCCATGGTGGTGATGTTCAGGATGTGGTTCAGGATGCGGGTGATTTCCGAGAACAACACGCGGATGTACTGCGCGCGCAGCGGAATGGCGCAGCCCAGCAGCTTCTCCACTGCCAAGGAATACGCATGTTCTTGGCACATGGGCGAAACGTAATCGAGACGATCGAAATAGGGCAATGCCTGAAGGTAGGTCTTGTATTCGATGAGTTTTTCCGTGCCGCGGTGCAGCAGCCCCACATGCGGGTCAGCGCGTTCCACCGTCTCACCGTCCATCTCCAGAACAAGGCGCAATACGCCGTGCGCCGCAGGGTGCTGCGGACCGAAGTTGATGGTCATGTTCTTGAGGTCGCGCATTTTCGACTGGCTCTCGCTCATCATTTCTTCTCCCCGACAGGGGTTACAGGGGGTGCAGGCGGCTGCGGCGCAGCGGCTTTCTCGTCACCGGGCAGCACATATTTCTCTGGGCCTTCCCATGGGCTGAGGAAGTCGAAATTGCGGAATTCCTGACGCAGCTCCACGGGTTCATAGACCACGCGCTTCTGCTCTTCGTCATAACGCAGCTCGACATACCCCGTCAGCGGGAAGTCCTTACGCAGCGGGTGGCCTTCAAAGCCATAATCGGTCAGGATGCGGCGCAGGTCGGGGTTGCCCGCGAAGAAGATGCCGTACATATCCCAGACTTCGCGCTCCAGCCATCCGGCGGCGGCGAAC
>VGDC01000297.1 GCA_016869895.1 Alphaproteobacteria bacterium | reverse complement strand
GCGCCAACTCATGCTTGCGCTCGACCTCGCTTTCCACCTCGCAATACCGCCCGGTATGCAGCTCCACCACGGGTGCGCCGATGGATTTGGATGCATCCAGCTGGATCACTTCAGGGTCGATGAACATGGATACACGGATGCCCGCTGCCGCCAATCGCGTCACGCAATCCTTCAGATAGGCCTGATTCCCTGCGACATCCAATCCACCTTCAGTGGTCACTTCCTCGCGGCGTTCGGGAACCAGACAAACGGCGTGGGGCTTCACCTGCAGGGCGATGCCCATCATTTCTTCGGTCGCCGCCATCTCGAAATTCAGGGGAATAGCCAGTTGGGCTTTCAACGCGAACATATCATCATCGCGGATGTGGCGGCGGTCTTCCCGCAGATGCGCGGTGATGCCATCCGCACCTGCGGCCTGCGCGACCAGCGCGGCGCGCACAGGGTCGGGCGTTTGACCGCCGCGCGCATTGCGCACGGTCGCCACATGGTCGATGTTGATGCCGAGGCGAAGTGTCATATCCGGTTCTCCTGAACCGGCAAGCGCGACTGCGCGCCGCGCCCCATGGCGCGTATCTGCACAATACTACGCATAGCGGTCAATCGCATGGACGATGGATTTCGCGCGGAGGGACGCGATGATGTTGTTCAAGTGGTTCACATCCTGCACTTCGATATCGATGAGCATTTCGAAGAAGTCGCTGGCGCGGTTGATGATTTTTATATTCGTGATGTTGCCGAGGTCTTTGGCGATGGCATTGGTGACGGCGGCCAGACCGCCCGTTTCATGGGCGACGACGGCTTTCACGCGGCCGACATAAGCACTGGATGCGCTTTCCCCCACGGATTGCTCCCATGATACGTCAATGACACGGCTGGGGTCATTGCGTTCGACTTCCTGCACGCGCTCGCAATCCTGCGTGTGGATGGTGACGCCCTTGCCCGTGATGATGACGCCCATGATGCGGTCGCCGGGGATGGGGTGACAGCAACCCGCGAAATGCATCGCCATGCCGGGGATGAGACCACGGATGGGCACCGCTTCGCGCTTCATGCCTGCGTTCACATCGCTGGGTTTGCGGCGGAACAGGCGCGTGCGGATGACATCCGCCGCCGATTGCTTCTTGGGGAAAAAATGCTCTGTGACGTGCTGGCGGCTGATGAGCCCCTCGCCTACCTCGGCGTAGAAATCCTCAAGGTGTTTCTTGTTGAAGTGACCGACTTCCTCTTCCAGCTTCTTCTCGTTGAAATCAGCATTCTCCTGCTTGAACATCTTCTGGATGATGGCCTTGCCGAGGATGACATATTCATTGCGCTGCTGGGTGCGCACGAATTTTCGGATGGCGGAGCGCGCCTTTCCGGTAACGACGAAGCGTTCCCAAGATGGCGACGGCGTCTGGGTCTTGGAGGTGATGATTTCCACCTGATCGCCGTTGTGCAGCTGGGCGCGGAGCGGCACAATGCGCCCGTTCACCTTCGCGCCGACGCAGGTATCGCCGATGCGGGAGTGGACGGCGTAGGCGAAATCGACGGGAGTGGCATTGCGCGGCAGGGCGATGAGGTCACCCTTCGGGCTGAAGCAGAAGACCTGATCCTGATACATCTCGAGCTTGGTGTTCTCAAGGAAGTCCTCAGGGCTGGTGGCGCGGTCAAGAATCTCCAGCAGCTCGCGCATCCAGCGGAATTGCTTGCCTTCGGTGATGGCGCTCTGCCCCTGTTTATACGACCAATGCGCGGCCACGCCGTTCTCCGCCACCAAGTGCATGTCGCGGGTGCGGATCTGTACTTCGATGCGGTGTTGGAGCGGGCCGATGACGGCGGTGTGGAGGGATTTATAGCCGTTGGATTTCGGGGTGGAGATGTAATCGTCGAATTCGTCGGGAATCATGTGCCATTTCGCGTGGATGGCGCCAAGGGCGTGGTAACAGCTGGGGATGCTATCGACGATGACGCGGAAGGCGATGATGTCGCTCATCTGCTCGAAGTTCAGGCTTTTCTGCGCCATCTTCTTCCAGATGGAATAGGGGCGTTTTTCACGACCCGTAATCTCGAAATGCTCGACACCCGCTTCTTTCAACACGCGGGTGATTTCTTCCATGGTCTTCTCGACCTCGGATTTGCCTTGCTCACGCAGGAAGTTCAGACGGTTGACGATGGAGTTGCGCTCTTCCGTGCGCAGCTCGGCGAAGGCCAAATCCTGCAATTCCTCTTTAATCTGGCGCATGCCGATGCGCTCGGACAGCACGGCATAAATATCGAGCGTTTCCTGCGCGATGCGCTTGCGCTTCTCCTCTTTCTTGATGTGGTGGAGGGTGCGCATATTGTGCAGACGGTCGGACAGCTTGACCAGCAACACGCGGATGTCCTCGGACATGGCGAGGAGGAGCTTGCGGAAATTCTCGGCTTGTTTGGCATTCTCGGTCTTGGATTCCAAGCGACCCAGCTTGGTCACGCCGTCAACCAGCGTGCTGATTTCCTTGCCGAAGAGGGATTCTATCTCCTCCAGCGTGGCATCGGTATCCTCCACCGTATCATGGAGCAAAGCCGTGATGATGGAAGCCGTGTCCAGCTTCAGGCCGGTGAGGATATAGGCCACTTCGAGGGGATGGGAGAAATAGGGGTCGCCGGATGCACGCTTCTGTGGCCCATGCTTTTTCATGGCATAG
>VGDC01000296.1 GCA_016869895.1 Alphaproteobacteria bacterium | reverse complement strand
GATTCGCCGCGACCAAGGATGAAGGCGAGCAGGGTGTCCACCGCCGATTGTTCGGGGTTTTTCTCGCCCGTGCCCTCGAAGGCGATGTTGAGCACGACTTCTTCCGCCTCTTTACTTTCGAAGGTCTTCATGCCGCCACGGAACACCGCAGGGGTGGGCTTGCGGTCAACGCCATCCGCCAGTTTCTCCGGTAGGCCATCGAAATGCTTCTCGGCGAATTTCACGACGTCTTCGTGTTTCACATTGCCGACGACCGCCAAAGCCATATTGTCGGCGGTGTAGTGCTTATCTTTGAAGGCCTGTAGCTTTTCGGTGGTATGGTCGCCAAGGCGGCTGGCGATGTCCAGCCAGCGTTCGCCGACGGTCATATCAGGGTAGGCGACGCTCGCCAAATCGACACTGGCGATAAGGCCGGGGTTGGTTCCGCCGTTGCGCAGTTCCGCTTCGACGGATTTGCGCTCGTTCTTGACGTTCTCATCGTCGAATTTCGGGCGCAGGAAGCCATCCGCCAGCAGCTCGATGGCATCTTCCGTGAATTACTGTTCATCTGGATGTGATATCCGGTGTATTGATCCATCGTCATGGCGTTGCTCGTGCCATAGCGGTTGGAGATATAAGCCTCGCGCTCTGGGATGTTCATGCGCTGGGTTTCGCTGGCGGCCATGTGCTCAAGGAAGTGCGCCACATCCTTATGGTCATGCGCTTCATGGCGGTTACCCACATTCACGGTGATATTCGCATAGACCTGCTCGCCGGGAACCTGCTGCGTGATGACAGTAAGGCCGTTCTTCAGGGTGGTGACTTGTGGCTTGCTCATGGAATCCTCGGAATGGGGGCTATAGGCGATAAAATGAATTTAACCGATCGCGCGTTTCTTATCTTGTGGTTGGGCGCTGACTTCCGCGCCTTTCACGCTGCGGTCATGGGCGGGGGCGGTGTCCACCGCCAAGCCGCTGGCATCCAGCGTGCGGCGTTTACCGAATTTCTCGGAAATCTCTTCATAAGAGGGGAGTTTCTCCACGCCTTTGCCGAAAGCGGCGATGGCTGGCGCGGTGGAGAATATCTCGGTGGCGCGCTTCTTGATGTCGTCAAGCGTCACATCCTTGATGGTCTGAATGGATTCCTTCACATCCCAGACCTCGCCTTTGGCCAGCTTGTTAGAAAGCAGGGAACTCACAGATGTCGGCTCTGCCAAAGCACGCTCATACGTCCCCAATTTGTCGTTCTTGACGGTGTCGAGTTCCTTCTGGGTGACGGTCGCGGCGAATTTCGTCACTTCCTCGGCGATAGTATCCATCACCTGACCCACTTTATCCTGATGGGTGCCGGTGGCGATGACGAAAAGGCCGCAATCCTTCATCGGCGAATTGCCTGCACCCACGCCATATACCAACCCTTTTTCCGAGCGAAGCTTAGAAAGGAGGCGCGAAGAGAAACCGCCGCCGAGGATGCTCGCAAGCAAACTGTCCACCTGAATGGTCTTCGGGTCGGAGCTGTCGCTGCCTTCGAAGCCAATCCGCAGGGTAACCTGATCGCTGGCGTCGTTGCTCTTGATTTCCATGCCGCCACGGTAAGTCGCTTTTGGCACGGGGGGGCGGGGCGTTTCAGGATGCGCTTTGATGCCGCCAAACTGTGCCTTGGCGAGTTTGACGATTTCCGCGTGATCGACATCGCCCACGACAGAAAGAATCATGTTATCGGCGGTGTAATGCTGGTCGCGGAATTGCTTGACCGCTTCAAAACTTTGTTTACCAACGATGTCGCTGCTGCCAAGAGAGTCTTTATCCATCTGGCTGCCGGGGAAGGCCATACGGTTAAGCTGTTCGGTAGTGTTGTATTGTGCGTCCAACGCTGTGCTTTTGAATGTTTTCTGCACGATATCGCGCTGTTTTTCGACATCTTCTGCGCCGAAGCGGGGGGCAGTGAAGTTCTCGGCCAGAATCTGCAGGGCTTCACCTGTGAATTCATTCGCGGCGCGGATGTTGAAGTTTGTGGTTTCTAATCCACATCTAGAGCTGAATACACCACGCAGGTTCGCCACCGCTTCGGATTTCTCCGCGATGCTGAAACGTTGGGAAGCTGCGTCGCTGGTTTCGGAAGCGATGGTGGCAAGGCCAGCCTGTTCGGCGGTTTCGTTGCGCTCTCCGGAACCGACGCGCACGTTCGCGAAAATCTGTTTGGTGGGCATTCTCTGGGTGATGACCTTCAACCCGTTCTCCAACACGGTGACTTCGGGTTTGCCGGAATAGTCGCTGGCGGAGGGTGCTTCGGATGGCGCATCCACCACAGGGGGCAGCACGGGTGCTTTTCCGGGCGCGACCGCGCGGGCAAGGGCGGCTGCGGCTTCCTGCTCGGTCTGCACGACTAGTCCACGCTCATCCAGCGTGCGTTCTTGGCCGAATGCGGCGGAAATCTGCTCATAGCTGGGCAGCTTGCTTAAATCGTTCCCGTGCACGGAAACGGAAGGAGGAGACTTGAAAATCTCTTTCGCGCGCGCCTGCACCTGTTCCAGTGTGACGCCCTTGAGGATGGCGAGGTCTTCATCCAAATCATACACTTTGCCATCGACCGCATGAGTGAAAGCGAGGTTATCCCCGATTTTGGTGATGTCTTCGACGCTACGCTCAGCTGCGCCGATGATGCGGTTCTTGACCTTATCCAGTTCC
>VGDC01000295.1 GCA_016869895.1 Alphaproteobacteria bacterium | reverse complement strand
TGCCGGAAGTGTCGCTGGTGGTCATCGACCCTGCCCGTAAATACCTGACGGGTGACGAGGATGACGCCAGCGTGGTCAGCGAATTCTTCGAGGCCATCGAGGAATTCGCCATCAACCGCAATGCGGCGATGGTGGTCGTTCACCACTTGGCGAAGGGCGCGAAACCCACGCATGTCAGCGATATCTATGACTTGCTGCGTGGCTCGCAGGTGTTCATCGACCGTCCCCGCGTGGTCATCGGCATGTACCGCGAAGGGCCTTATGTAGTGGCAGGGCTTTCCAAGAACAACATTCCGCCCCAACTGGGCATGGTGCAGGGTGAGCGCATCTTCGCGCGCGATGCTGAGCATCTGGAACTGGTGCAGCTTCCCGGCGAAGCGGGGTCACGCATCGCGGCGAATGTCACCGAAGAGATGCTGGAGCAAATCCGCGCGGCGGCAGAAGCCAGTTAATCCGCTACATTTCCCGATAGTTTCGCGCGGGTAGCCTCCGCCTGCGGCTCTGGCAGGCTGGCTTTCTTGACGACCAGCGTTCCCGCCATCATGTCGTGCCACGCACGGCGGCGCTTGTTCCACTGCACCCAGAAGAAGCCAAGCCCCACTGGAATGCCGGACAAGACCAGCCCGAAATAGCGGATGATGTATTGCTTCAAGGTCGGCGGCATGCCTGTCACCTCATCGACTATGCGGATGCGGAAGAGCATTTTCCCCGGCGTGGCGGAGCGGTAGAACCAGAATGATACCCATGCGATGCCCGCCAGCGTGCCATACAGCGCATATTCCACCACCATCCGGTCCAGCCGCTGCGAGAGAGCGGCCATGTTCGCTGCGTCATTCCCTTGGGATTCCACGAGAACAGACAGTTCTTGCTGGCTCAGGTTAGGGCTGCCCATCAGCAGCGTGGTGATTTGCGTCAACACGAAGGAAATGGGAATCAGCAGCACCGTGAAATCCACCAGAAACGCGCCGAGGCGGTCATAGAAACTGGCGTATTTGAGGTTATCCGACCACAGCGGCGCGGCCACAGGCGCATCCTCCGCTATCACTTCGGCAGGGGTTTCCTGTTCAGTCATTGAGTGCCTCCAGCAAGGGGGGAAGGTTTTTCCATGCATCCGCCTTTTCCGGCGCGCGCGGCACCTGCACGATGGGCAATGAAACGTAATTGTTCAGGCTTTCGCAGGTTTCGTGCAAGCTGGTGAGGCTGCCGACCGATTCGGAAATGACGATCGAAGCGACTTTCAAGCCGCGTGCTTTCATGGCTTCCAACGCCGTCAGCGTGTGGCTTATCGTGCCGACATAGGTTCCCACGACCAACACGGCGGGAATCGACAGTTCTTCGAGCAATTCCACCTGATTATAACCCCAGGTCAAGGGAGTCATCACCCCGCCCGCGCCCTCGATGAGCGTCACTTCATCGCCCGAAATGGCATCCTTGCAGAAGGATAGGATGTCGGACGGTTCCGCCGCTTCATGCTCCGCCGCCAGATGGGGCGAGACCATTTTCTTATAACGCCACGGGCTGATGGCTTTCGCTTCGGCCAGCGTCTCTTCCCTGCCCGTCGCGCGCAGCAACGCCGCCGTATCCGTACCGCTCCAATCCGCAGGATCGAACCCGCTGATGACCGGCTTCACCGCACGCACGGCTTTCCCCGTTTTCCGCAGCTGCCATGCCAGACCGCAGGTGACGAACGTCTTGCCCAAATCCGTTCCTGTAGACGTTATGAAAAATGCACTCACGCGAATCTCTCTTTTTTTCTCAATACGATATAGAACACTTCCCAGCTTGCTGGAATGCCGCGTTCGGTCTCATACGCTTCTTTATAGACCTCTTCCATCTGCTGGAAGCGTTTGCGCCCTGTGAGGCTCTTGCGGCGCGACTCCAGCTTGTTGGATGCGCCGATGGCGCGAATCTCCGCCATGAGCTTTTTCACGGATTCGTAATTCACCACGCGGAATTCGCTGCGGGTGCTTTCCACGGTGAACCCGCCTTCCTTCGCCCATTCGATGATGGCCTCCGGCTCGGCGAATTCGCTCACATGCGGCGCATCATCCACCTGCCCGAACGACCAGCGCAGCTCTTGCAGCGTCATCGGTCCGAAGGTGGTGATGACCGCGCAACCGCCCGGCTTGAGCACTCGGTGGAACTCAGCCAATGCATCCTGACGGGGGAAAATCCATTGCATCGTCAGCGAAGACATGACGATGTCGAAAATGCTGGATTTATAAGGCATTGCCAGCAAATCACCGCAGGTGACACGGTAGGCATGATCCCGCAATTCACGGCGGGAGGCTTGCGCGCACATGCCCGGCGCGGAATCGAGCGCGGCGACGTTGAAGGGAATATCACAGCTGCGCAGCAACTCCGCGAGGTATCCTGTGCCGCAGCCGGCATCCAGCATGTGCATGTTGGGTTTGAAATATTGCTCCACATCGCGCATGGCATTGAACAGCACGCTCTGTTGCAGCTGGGCGTGATTATCATAGCTGGCGGCAAAACGGCTGAATCCCTGCCGCACATTGCGGAATGAGAAATGGGAATCGCGTATCAATACCGCCATGCGGTCAAATCCTTTGTTTCAAAGCGGATCCGCAATGATCTCGCGGATGCGTTGCGGGTCATGCAGATGGGGCGCATGCGCGCAACCGGGCAATAGATGCAGGCGCACCTCGTTCAGCTTCGCAGCGAACCTA
>VGDC01000294.1 GCA_016869895.1 Alphaproteobacteria bacterium | reverse complement strand
AGTGGCCCAGCTGCCAGAACACGACCATGACTACATTAAGAAGAGCATCATCGGCGGTGATAACTCCGGCGGTGATCCGCAGAGCTTGGGTAACGTCACAGCCAAAACCAGCAAAACCGGTGGAAACCAACAGCACAGCCACAGCATTTCGACGGCCAGCAACCTGCCGCCTTACTTCGCTCTGGCCTTGATTATGAAGATGTGATTCCGCCCCAGGGCGGGGTCTAGGGGGCGGCAACCCCCTAAACCGCGAGAGTTACGCTCGCATGACCAAACCGGCCGATGAGGCCAATCCGCCACCCTGACAGGGTACGGGTCTTATAGATGGGTTATGCACATGAAAGCAAGGAAAGAAGTAATTGGAAGCTGCACTCTATATCATGGCGATTGTCTGGATATTCTGCCACGCATCGAAAGCGTCGACAGCGTTATCACCGATCCGCCGTATGGGGACGGCACAGGCGTTGGCTACGGCCTCTATGATAAAGAGATCGCAGGGAACGACGATCCGCTCCTTAATTGTCACGCGCTCCGACTGCTATATCACTGTCTGCGCAAGAACGGAACTATCTACAATTTTACGAATTGGAAGCATCAGGATTTTCTGCGCAGTTACGCGGCCCGCTATACGCGTTTGAATTTCAAGCGCACGGTTATCTGGGATAAGAAGGGCATGAAGCTCGGCTCTGACTTCCGCCCCCAGCACGAGATCATACTTGTGCTGGAAAAGGGAAAGCCCGTATACCGCCGCAAAGACTTTGCGGACGTGCAGACATTCGCCACGGTGCAGCATACGGCCGATACGCACCCGCATGAAAAGCCTTTGGGGTTAATGAAGGGTTTAATTGCGCATTCAAGCCAGGCTGGAGAGACGATTCTTGATCCCTTCATGGGCTCTGGCAGTACCGGCGTGGCGGCGGCGATGATGGGGCGCAAGTTCATCGGAATCGAGCTGGACGAGAAGTATTTTGACCTAGCCTGCCGGCGCATCGAGGCAGCACACAAACAGGGCGATTTTTTCGGGGGTAATGAGACCCCTTTAGAGCAGGTTAAAATGGAGCTATAAAAGAGGTGTTTTAGAAAGCCCGTGGAATTGCGTTTCCACGGGCAAAAACGGCAGAAGGGGAATTATCAAACCATCTGTCGTGAGTAATCAAACCAAATGTCGCGCTACACGAAGGTAATAGATGCCGCGAGTGGATACGGTCAAATGCGATGGCGAAAGCATGGTTATGGCCCACTAATATGACCCACCCCAAAAAGCGCAATATAAACCACTGATATATAGAGAAATGGTGGAGGCGACAGGAATCGAACCCGCGACATCTTGAATGCAAATCAAGTGCTCTACCAACTGAGCTACGCCCCCTCAAAGAAGAGAAGCCCGATTCTGTTCATTTCGCAGCATTAGTCAAGAGCAAAATTCAGCCGCACCGATTTTATCGCATTTTCTTGCCTAAAGCCCTTGTGCGGGTTGTCCACACGGCTTGGCCATGGTAAAGCATAATCCTCCTCCCCACCGCCAAGAAGGAGCACGACCGTGCCGGAATCTATTTTATCAGGCCGTAATTTTCGCCCAATCACCGGCATCTTGCTTATCATCGCTGCGGCAATCAATATGTACGCTTGGGCTTTTGTCGAACCGGTTCGTCTGGTTTGGGACAGAATCGACCCCGCCGTTTTCTTTGCGCTGAATGGCACGTTGACGGAACCCGGCGCATGGCAGACCCTTTGGGCGGTCGGAAACAATATCTCCACGGATATTCTCATGGGGTCCATCGTGGCCTTCCTCTTTTATCGGTACGCTGCGCGTGATGGCGGTATATACGCCATGGAGCGCCTGTGCACTTTCCTCGTCCTTGGAACCCTAGTTTTCACCGCGAAATATTGCATGCGCTTCCTATCCGACGGTAAGCGCCCAAGCGCCTCGGCGGAACTTGAACCAGCGGTTTTCCTCTCGCAGCATGTGGATTGGCTGAAGGTCAAGGATATGTCGAACGACTCATTCCCGAGCGACCACGGCACATTGCTGATTCTGGCGACTTTCACGCTGTGGTTCTATGCCGGAAAGCGTACGGGATTGATCATGGCCGCGGTGGCGGTCGTCTTCTGTCTTCCCCGTCTGTTCAGCGGGGCGCATTGGTTCACAGATATGGCAGTCGGCTCGCTGTCTGTGGCGATGATCGTGAGCGCGCTCGCCTATTGCACGCCGGTGCATAAACTGATTCTGGACGCATATCTAGCCATATTCGACCGCCCGCTCTTCACGCGCCTATTGCCTTATATCGGGCTGGGCAAGCGCGTCTGAGCCGTCAAAACGCGTTGTTGAAGATGATGTTGCAGTTCACCACGCCGCTATCGAGATTATAAGTCGCGCTCAAAGTGTTCTGGTTGCCGCCGGAATTGGTGCAGCCATTGTGGTTATATACCATCACCCTGCCCGTCATCGGCTTGCTGTCATCCACTTTGCTGTCGATGCTCCATACATCCTCCGGCGTGAAGGCATAACCGCTCGGCACCGCAAGCATCATGGCATTGCTGTAAATGGCGCGCGGAAGGATGCCACTGCCCGTGTCGCCCGCCACAAGAAAATCCCATCCCGCCTGATCGGATTTACTCTGCGGGATATTCACGCCCACCACAACACCGCCGCCGGAAGCCACGCCAGTGTAAGTACCGTTGATAAGCCCTGCATTGGGA
>VGDC01000293.1 GCA_016869895.1 Alphaproteobacteria bacterium | reverse complement strand
GTGCTGATGCCAAGCTTCGTGAACGTCGGCGCATTCGTCGATACGGGTACTATGGTGGATACGTGGGTGACCATCGGTTCCTGCGCGCAAATCGGCAAGAACTGCCATATTTCCGGCGGTGTGGGTATCGGTGGCGTGCTTGAGCCGCTGCAAGCCGGTCCTGTCATCATTGAGGACAACTGCTTCATCGGCGCACGCAGCGAAGTGGCGGAAGGTGTGGTCGTCGAAGAGGGCGCTGTGCTCTCCATGGGCGTGTTCATCGGTGCATCTACTAAGATTGTTGACCGCGCGACGGGTGAAGTGTTCTATGGTCGCGTGCCTGCTTATTCCGTGGTCGTCCCTGGCACCTTGCCCGGAAAAACCCCCGATGCGCCGCACCTCGCCGCTGCCATCATCGTGAAACGCGTGGACGAGAAAACCCGTTCCAAAACCTCCATCAACGAATTGCTGCGGGATTGACCCATGACGCATGATCCGGTTCTGCTGACCCAGGCGCTCATCCGCCAACCGAGCGTGACACCGGATGATGGTCGCGGTCTGGCGGTCATCCGTGAGGTGTTGCAGCCTCTGGGTTTTGCGTGCCACGAACTGGTCTTTGACGATGGCGAGCACGGCAAGGTGCATAACCTCTATGCGCGAATCGGCACAGAAACACCGCATTTTTGCTTCGCGGGGCACACGGATGTCGTCCCCCCCGGCAATGAGGCGGCATGGCGGGAAGGGCCATATTCCGGCCATATCGCTGATGGAAAGCTCTATGGACGCGGTGCGGAAGACATGAAGGCTGCCATTGCAGCCTTTACAGTCGCTACAGAACGTCATTTGAAGAAGCACGGAAAGCCTGTGGGTTCTATCAGTTTCCTGCTGACAGGCGATGAAGAAGGGCCGGGGGTGAACGGCACTCCCAAGGTGTTGGAATGGCTGCATGCGCGCGGAGAGACGATAGATGCTTGTCTAGTAGGCGAACCTACCAATCCTTCTTATGTTGGCGAAATGGTAAAAATCGGCCGCCGCGGCAGCATCATCGTGGAAGTGACGGTGAAGGGCAAGCAAGGCCATGTGGCCTATCCTGCGCTGGCCGATAACCCTGTGACCAAGTTGGTAGAAATCCTCCATGCGCTCAAAAGTGACGTGCTGGACGAAGGAACGCCTTATTTTCCACCGTCTAATCTGGAAGTGACGACGGTGGATGTCGGCAATCCTTCTGTGAATGTGATTCCGGAAAAGGCATTCGCTCGATTCAATATCCGCTTCAACGACCGCCACCATTCCGACGAGCTGAAGGAGTGGATACGGACTGTGTGCGCCAGAATCCATGATGATGTTGAACTGAAGTTCAGAGTGAGCGGTGAGGCTTTCCTCACCCCTCCGGGCGAACTTTCTGCCTTGTTGGTCGGCGCAATCCGCAAAATAACCGGGCATGAACCGGTATTATCCACCACGGGCGGCACATCTGATGCGCGTGTCATCAAGGATTATTGCCCTGTCGTCGAGTTCGGCACGACTGGCCGCACGCCGCACATGGTGAATGAATATGTGGAAGTGGCGGATATCCATATCCTCACGGATATCTACGAGCAGATACTGCAGGATTATTTCATAAAATAACGAAAGTGTAACATTCTGAAGCGGTTTGACGTGGTATAGTGACCGAAATTTGAAATGGATGTGAAATGACCGAACCGCATATCCCTAAAATCGGCGACGTGACCAAATGGGCGGAAGAGCTCACCCAAGCCGCTGCAAAAGGCAGCAAGGGGCTGGAGGGTGCGGAGCGCGCCAATGCGGCTTTGGCGGCTGTGGAAAAGGTTTTCGCAGGGCGCGGCGTATCTGCATCCGGTAAGGGTATCAGCGATTTGCTGGTCGGCGGTGCATCCAAAATCGGTGAATCTCCCATCGGCCCTATCGCTCAGAAATTCGCATCCGCTGGTCCATTCAATCAAATTATGGCTGCTTCCGGCGGCTTGCAGGCGGGTAGAGGTGTGGTCGCCTTGGCGACCATGGCGAAGACGAGCCGTAACGCTGCAACAGGTAAAATCGACAAAGCCGCTGTTCGCAGCACTACTATGAGCGCCGTCACCAATATCGCCATCGGCGCAGTGGTGGTGGGCTTGAGCCTTGGCCTCGGTCGTGGAATGTTCACCGGTGGCGGAAATTCACGCTGAACCTAGCGGTTTCTTTATATCTATTGTCCTAAACTGTAATCAGCAATACGAACAATGGAGTTTTCCCATGCGCATCCCACATCTTTTCCTCGTTTCCGTCTTTTCCGCCGCACTTATCGGCTCTGTCGCCATTCCGGCCAGCGTGGATGCTATGCCTGCGCCCATCAATAAGGGTGTGAAAAAAGACGAAAATGGCAACATGGTTCCAAATGTCGATACCCGAATGGGCAAAGATGATGCATTCGGCAGCGACGCTGATTTTAAGGATAAGGATGCGGTCGACAACAACACCTCTGGCAGCTTCAACACGCAAACTGGTGTGACCAATAACACTTCGGGCAGTTTCAATACGCAGACTGGCGTGACGAATAATACCTCAGGCGGCATAAATAGCGACCGTTGAGGATATTTTGCGGTGGGGATGGACGAATAAAGCAGAATGCGCTAATATTCATCTATCATCAATCGCGATCATAGGCTGCTCATGAATCATCTGCGCCCACTCTTCGCTTCGTTGCTATGCGGCACGTTCCTAACCATTTCTCCCG
>VGDC01000292.1 GCA_016869895.1 Alphaproteobacteria bacterium | reverse complement strand
TCATCTCCCGTCTGCCGCAGGGCATGGTCATCCTCCCCGCGCTTGATAGAGCAATGGGCGACGAGGAGTGGGAACTGCTCGATGAAGCCCATCCTCAATGGGGCATGGCACAGCTTTTGTCGGGAATGGATAGCACCCGCGCCGAAGTGCAGGAGTTCGACCTGCCCGACGAAGAAGGGGATAGCCCCCGTGTGGCTTTGCTGAAGACCGCCCTCCGCCCCGCCGAAGCGACCAACCTCTGGCGTGAGGAGGCATTGGATTGGCAATCGGGTCTTTCTGGTTGTCATCGGTTGGATTGCGCAACCATACAGCACGAAGCGACGACTATCGCCCTACTGTTACGTGATGCGCTTGAAACCCCGGGCAAAACCGCCGCCCTTGTCACCCCTAACCGTGAACTCGCCCGCCGCGTCGCCGCCATCCTGCGTCGCTTCCATGTGGAGATCGACGATTCCGCCGGAACTCCTCTTTCCCGCACGCCGGGCGGGGTGTTCCTCCAACTGGTGGTGGATATGGTCGCCGCTCAAGCCGCGCCGATTCCGCTTTTGGCTCTCCTAAAACACCCCTTCGCGCTGCTTGGCTTACCTGCCGGAGAGGCGCATAGACTGGCGCGTCGCCTTGAGCGATATACCTTGCGTGGCGTGCGATTCGCCAATGCGCTTCATGAAATCGCTAAAGAAATAGTGAAAAATGACAAGATAAAACAAAAAGAAGACCTAACTCAATTTGTTGAACGATTGGCAAGAGCAATCAAGCCGATGGAAGAAGCTTTCGCATCGGGTGATTCACCGCTGGCGGTTTTACTCAAAAACCACATCGCCGTGGCGGAGGTTCTTTCCACTGATCAGAACGGCGTATGTCGCCTATGGGAGGGGGAGGATGGCGAGGCTTTGCTGGCCTTCATCCATGAAATCGCCGCGAGTGCGGAGCGGTTGGAGGGGAAGCTGCCGACCCGCTCCTATCCTGCGGTGCTGGGAACGATGCTGAAGGGCAGGGCATGGCGACCGAAATTCGGTACACACCCGCGATTGCACATCCTCAGCCCGATGGAAAGCCGCTTGCAGCGGTTCGACCGCGTGGTGCTGGCGGGGCTGAACGAGGGCAGCTGGCCGATGGACACGGGGCAAGACCCATGGCTGAGCCGCCCGATGCGCAAGGACTTCAAACTGCCGCAGCCGGAGGAGCGCATCGGCCTTTCCGCCCATGATTTCTATGTGCTGGCGAGTGCGGGCGAAGTGTTCCTGACCCGCGCGGAGAAGGAGGGCGGCGCGGCGAGCGTGCCTTCCCGCTGGTTGCTGCGGCTGGAGGCGGTGCTGGGCGCGCAGGGCGGCGCAGAAGCGAAGGCACGATGGACTGAGGCGGGCAAGGAATGGCTGGGCTGGGCAGCGGAACTGGACGCGGCGGAACCTGTAGAGCCTTGGGGTGAGCCGATGCCGCGCCCGCCCGTGTCGGCAAGGCCGCGCAGCCTGTTCGTCACCCGCATGGAGACGCTGTTGCGCAACCCCTATGGCCTCTACGCCTCGCATATCCTCGGCCTTCGCAAACTCGACCCCATCGATAAAGAGCCGGGGAACGCGGAATTCGGCAATCTCGTGCATGCGGCGTTGGAGGATTACCTAAAACAGGCGGAGCGCGGCGTGGAGGCGATTCTGGCCTGTGGGCGTGCACAGCTGGAACCGCTGATGAGCCGCCCCGCCGTGGCTGCCCTATGGTGGCCTCGGTTCGAGCGCATCGCCCAATGGGTGGCGCAGAAGGAAGCGGAAATCGGCTGGGAAATTTCATCATCCACGGCGGAGGATGAGATCAGCATGGAGTGGCAAGCACCTGCGGGAATGTTCAAGCTGCAATCGCGCGCCGACCGCATCGACGAGCTAAAAAGCGGAAGAATAAGGCTTATCGATTATAAAACTGGCGAGCCGTTCAAGAACAATGCCGAGTTGGAGCGGGGGCTGGTGTGCCAGTTGCTGCTCGGCGGCGCCATCATCATGGCGCAGGGTAAACCCTTGGAGGATTTGCAATATTGGGCATTGAAGGGCGGAAACAGCGAAAGCCGGGTGGAGAGCCTTGCCGCATTCGCCGCCAACCCGAAACGGAAGGTGGGCAAACCCCTCGAGGAATGGATTCAAGGGGTTCTGGAAGACGTGAAAGCGGTGGTGGCGGGGTATGACGACCCTGAGACGCCTTACCCCCATTGTCCGGTCGCGGAGGACGCGCCAGCCTATAACGACTATGAGCATCTGGCGCGACCGCAGGAATGGGGAGGCGACACATGAGCGAAGTGAACACCTCCAGCCGCGCGCAACAGACCGCTTCCGACCCGAACCTATCCGTCTGGGTGGCGGCGAACGCGGGAACGGGCAAGACCAAGGTGTTGACCGATCGTGTGCTGCGATTGCTGCTGCGGGGCGCGCAACCCTCGCGCATCCTGTGCATCACCTACACCAAAGCTGCCGCAGCTGAGATGCAGAACCGCATCCATTCCACTTTAAGTGAGTGGATAGAAAAAGACGACAAGACGCTGACGGATAACATTTCTGCGCTGACGGGCGCGGGGGTGAATGCGCGGATGTTGAAGAAGGCGCGCACCCTGTTCGCCCGCGTGCTGGACGCGCCGGAGGGTGTGCGCATCCTGACCATCCACAGCTTCTGCCAGTCCATCCTGCGCCGTTTCCCGCTGGAAGCGGGCATTGCGCCGCATTTCGAGGTCATCGACGACCGCACGCGGGATGAG
>VGDC01000291.1 GCA_016869895.1 Alphaproteobacteria bacterium | reverse complement strand
TGAAGCCATAGAACATTTTATAGAAGCCGGGGCTTTGGGAGAGTTTGCTATCGCAGCCGTCTTGGAAGCCCAGCTGGTAATCCGGCGGGCCTTCGGGTTTTTCGATGTAGAACGGCAGGGGACGGCACGCCATGGCCGAACCGGCCAAGAGCACCACAAGCAGAGTACGCAAAGAATTACGGGTCATCGTCGCCTTTGAAAATCTAAGGCCGTGGCTACAGCCATCGGCGGTTCACGCAGCGGGGGATTGCATCCTGACTACCTTATCACTTACCCCTTCTATCAACGGGAGTAAAGCGCCGAGTGACACGCCATCGCTCTTCATGAGCAATTTCATGATGGGATCATCGATCATCTCGTTGATGGAGGGCTCTGCACCCGCTTTGGAATAATCATGTGCTTTAGCGTGTTCCATGTCGCCTCCTGTAAGGTCATGGTGAATAAGGTCAGGAAGTGATACGCGGGAGCGTATAAACGCGCCATTATCAGAGAAGCACTTCCACCGCATCCCTATTCATGCGCATAGTGTAGCGGCACTTGGCGCGAATGTAAAGAAAACGGCATGGTGCAACGCAAGGATTTCCGCCGCATTGCATCATATCCAGCTTATTTGCGGGTGAGCAGGCCTTGCAGTTCTTCCAGCAGTTCATCGGGGGGTTCGTCGCCCTCGCCGCTGGCAAGCACCTCGCCGAAATCCTCCAAGGCCACATCGCGCAAGGCAAGCGCGCGGCGCAGGTCCTGCACCTTCTGGCTCGGCAGCAGGAGAAGCGTCCACGACGGTTTGCCGTGCACGTTATCCCCCGTGACCAGTTCGATGGCGAAGCTGTCCTCCATGCCGATACGCTCGACGAAGGACTTGCCGTTGTCATGCACTGCCATTCACTTAACCACGCGCATGCTGCTTGTTGCCGAAGCGTTCCTTGATGTCTTCCAGCAGGTCGTGGCCACGCACAAGCCCTTTGGTCACCGCAGCGGCGCCCTTCTGCTTGATGGTGCGATCCTGCTTCACAAGGCCGTGGTCGGGCAGTTCGAGGAACTGCGCGGTGTTCTTCATCTTCACGAAGTGCATGTTATGCTCCGGCGCGAGGACGGCATTGGTGTAATAACGCGCCGTGGCGATCTTGGATTCCAGGAAGGATTCCTCCTGCAAATCCACACCGTCTTTTTCAAGCTTCTGATGCGCCACCTGTGCATTGCGCGCGAGGGCAGAACCCGCGGCCACGCCATACATCAATTCCATGTAATGGGTCGCGGCGGCTTGGAATTCCTGCGCAGCGGAGGAATCCGCGCCCAGTTTCTTCGCTTCCAGTCCGGTCGCCTGCAACCAGCGGGTGGCCTTCTCGAAGGTCTGGAACGTGTCGTTCAGCGGTTCCATGATGTCTTTCAGCTTGGGATCGGCATTCAGACCTTTCAGGTCTTCGCGGATTTTATCGGTGAAGGCATCCATATTCTTCAGCTGCGAACCGACGAGTGCCACGGCGAGCAGGCCGTTCGCACCTTCATAGATGCGCGAGATACGCACATCCGCGCGGGTCTGGGCGATGCCCCACTCACGCATGTAGCCTGCGCCACCCATCATCTGCTGGCCGGCGTCCACCGCCGCGTCGCCTTTCTCGGTTAAACCCCATTTGACGAGCGGGGTCATCACATCGACGAATTTCTGCGTCTTGGCTTTCTCGGCAGGGGTGTAAGCACCTTCGACCCCATGCTGCACCTTGTCCATCGCCATGCCGACTTCCGCCGCGATAGAGCGTCCCGCGTCCACAGCTGCGCGCATATTCAGCACGTTCTCCTGCACATTGGGGTAATTCAGGATGTGACCGCCGGGGCCTTGCTCGCGCTCTTCTGCGGTGTATCGCTCGACGTTCTGACGGCAGATCTCGGCGATGCCCGTTCCTTGCAGACCCACGCCGATGCGCGCTTCGTTCATGATGACGAACATGTTTTTCAGGCCATCGCCCACTTCGCCGACCACGAAACCCTTCGCGCCATCATAGGCCGCATCTGTGTTGGACTGCACTTCCAGCCCCATTTTGTCGTTTAGTTTGGCGGCGCGGACGTTATTGGTATGCGGCTTGTCGGTTTTCTCGCCGTTCTCATCCACATAATTGCCGTCTTTGTCGAGCAGCACGCGCGGCACAAGCGCCAGCGTCAGCACGGGGCGGCCTTTGCGGTCGGCGTTCTCTTCGTTCTGCGGGAAGATGTTGCCTTCCTTGTCTTTCATCAGCAGATTGCCGTGTTTATCCGCCGTGCGCGCCAACACCATGTGCACGATGTTGCGCTCACCGTTTTCGCCCACCGTCGCGTCATGGTCGGCAGAGGACAGATAGCGTTTATAGCCGTACATCTCGCCGGATTTGCCGTCTTCTCCCAGCACGAAAGTGGTTTCCACATCGACCAGCGAGCTGCCGAATTTCGGCTCGGTCATCACCATCGCGCCGGTGAATTTACCGTCGTTCAAACGTGGCAACCATTCGGATTTCAGCTCTTCGCTGCCCTTGGCTTCGAGCGCGGCGATAACGCCTTTGGTCAGGCCTTCAAGCACGGCATAACCAGGGTTCGCGGCAATCGCCATTTCCGCCAACGCGCCGCCGAAACCATGGGGCACGCCTTGGCCACCGTAGTTCGGGTCGCTGGTCACACTCGCCCAACCGCCTTCGGAATATTGTTGGTGCAGGCCTTTGCTGCCATCGCTGCCGGAGATATACGGCGGCAGGAAGGTCTCGATGTGGCGTT
>VGDC01000290.1 GCA_016869895.1 Alphaproteobacteria bacterium | reverse complement strand
CGCCGACCTCTAAGCCTGAAATGCGGTCTTCCGGTTCGCTCATGGCGGTGAGCAGCAAGACGGGCGTGGCCATGCCATCACCCCGCATCCGCGCCGCCAACTCGAAGCCGTTCATGCCGGGCATCATCACATCCAGCACCACGAGGTCGAAGGCCAGCGAATCCATCTTCACCAGCGCGTCCTCCGCCGAACCGGCTGTGTTGACAATGAAGCCGTTGTCGCTCAGATACCGCCGCAGCAGGTCGCGCAGGCGGTCGTCATCGTCGACGACGAGGATATGGGGCAGGAGCGGATTGGTCATGGGGCGTATGTTACGGGGAAAACCCTGATTTCACAACAGCGTTTAGAGGATGGCCCGAGGCAAGGAGCGGTGGCGGCGGATGAGGATGTAGAACGCGCCCTCGCCGCCGTCTTCCTGACGGGCGGCGGTGTAGGACAGCACGATACGGTCGCAGGGCGGCAGCGAAAGCCACTTGGGCAGTGCGGTGCGCAGCACCCCGCCGCTTTCCTTGGATAACCGCCCTTTTCCGGTGATGACCAGCACCACGCGCCGTTGGCGGTCGTAAGAGGCGGTGATGAAGCCGTCCAGCATGCGCCGCGCTTCTTCCTGCCCGTGGCCGTGAAGGTCGAGGGTGGCCTCGATAGGGAATTTGCCCTGCCGCAAACGGCGGGTGGTGTTATGGTCGACCCCGCCGCCGTTATCCTGCTTTTTGGGAAGTGGCTTGAGGTTCGGCTTCACGCCCAGCAGCTTCTCCAGCTGGTCATAGGTGGGGCGGTGGACGACGGGGGCTTCGATTTCGGGGGTGGTGGTCTCCTCCACCGTCTCCAACACGGAATCCCAATCGATATCCGCATGGGGAAGACGCTCGTCCTGTGCGGTCACTGCCTCCCACACGCGCAATTCCAGCTCGGTCAAAGGACGCGGGTTTTCCTGCTTCGGTGGGCGTTTGGCCATATCAGGGGATGCGTTCGGCGATGGTGTTGGGCACCAACACGAAGAATTTGCCCGCACTGTTCATGTGCCCCGCCAAATCCTCCGCCCGATCGCCATGGCCGAAGAAGATGTCGCCGCGCACCGCGCCGAGGATGGCGCTGCCTTTGTCCTGCGCGATGAGCAAGTGGCTATAGACCGCGCCCTGCCCGTGTTTGGAGTTCGGCAGGGTGGTATTCACGAAGACGGGCAGCCCCAGCGGGATGAAGCGCGTGTCCACCGCCATGGAGCGTTCCGGCAGCAGCACGGTGTTCTGCGCGCCTGTCGCGCCGCCTTCACCGGTGTTCGGCTCTACCGTGAAGAACACATAGGACGCGTTCTCCTCCATCAGCGCCTGTGCTTGGTCAGGGTGGGTCTTCAGCCATTGGCGGATAGCGGGGGCGGAGACTTCCTCTTTCGTCAGCTCGCCGCGCTCCACCAGAATCTTGCCGATGGCGGTGTAGGGCTGGTTGGTTTTGCCTGCGAATTTGAGGTTCAGCCGTTGCCCCGTCTCGTCCACCAGCGCGCGGCCAGAGCCTTGCACTTGCAGGAAGAACAGGTCGATGGCGCTGGAGACATACAGTTTTTCCAGCCCTTTGCCCTTCAACGCGCCCGCATTGATTTGCTTGCGGGTGAGCGGATAGACACTGCCATCCTTGGGCAGGTCGGCAGGCGGCGCATAGACGGGCACTTCATAGCCGGGTTTCTTGGTGAACGACGCCATCAGCAAGGGCTCGTAATAGCCCGTCAGTTTGCCTTCATAATTCCCATCGAAAGACACGGCGAAGGGCGTGAAATGCCGCTCGAACAGGCGGCGCGAGCCGAGGTTATCGCTGGGATTCATCTCCAGCACGTCACGGCAGATGAGGTTCCAATCGCCCACCTTGCCTTTCAGCTTGCCCTCGCCATAAGGCGTTTCGACGGGCTGGCTATGGAATTTATAGCAGGAGCGTTGCAGCGATTCGAGGGCATAGCCATGCTGGTCGATGCCCCAATCCGGCACTTGGGAGAAATCCGTCCTGTGCAGCTCCATACCCGCCGCGAATGCGCCTTGGCTAGCGGTGAAAGAAAGGGTTGCCGCCAACAACAGGCCGCGAAGACGGGGGAATGAACGCATCAGGTGCCTACCAATGTCCAGTTGGGGTTGGGGGAACGGATGTCACGGGTGAAGGTCCACTCATCGGTGACCAGCGTCGTCTGTGAAGGATCACCGGAGACGATATTGCCTTCCTTGTCGCGCTCGACGGAAATCTGCTCCGACACGAAATTCACGGTGATTTCGGCTTTGCGACCGCTGACCGTGGCACGCACGATATCCGCCGACTGGATGGAGACCAGTGTGTTCTCCTCATAGGTGGGGGAGTCCTTGCGCGCATCGATGGCGGCGGCGAAATCGTCATAGATATCTTTGCCCAGCAAGCCGTAAAGCTGGTCTTTATCGCCCTGCGCGAAGGCTTCCAGAATGATGTCGAACGCCGCTTTCGCGCCGCCGAGGAACTCGCTGACGCTGAAGGAAGGCTCGGCGGATTTGATCTGCATGAGGCCGGTGGTCACATCGGGATCGGCGATGTCTGCCAGCGCCTGCGCATCCACCTGCACCTGTTTTTCGGCCTGCGCGGCTGCAGCTGCGGGGTTGTGGTCACGCAGCTGGATGACGCGCTCGCCGTTCTCGGTTTTCGGTGCGTCCTTGGTTTTATTGTCATCCACCTGATTGCCCAGAACGGAGCGCAGACGGGTGATGAAGAAAAGCGCCAAAGCGGCAAGAATGATGATATCGATC
>VGDC01000289.1 GCA_016869895.1 Alphaproteobacteria bacterium | reverse complement strand
GAAGGCATTCCTCAAAACCGATGCGGTTCTTGCCGAATTACAGACGAAATACGGCGCAGAACCGATGCAATTCATCTGCGTGACAGAACAGGAAGTGACCACGCAGGAATGTGTGCAGACCTATCTGTTCAATAGCCAGTTGCTGTCATTGCCTGATGGCACACAGGCACTCATCGCCCCCATCGAATGCGCCGAGAATCAGGCCGTGAAAGCGCGGGTGGACGCCATGTGCGCCGATAGTGCGAACACCGTCAACAGCGCGCATTTCTTGGATGTGCGGGAAAGCATGCGCAATGGCGGTGGGCCAGCGTGCTTGCGTCTGCGCGTGGCAGTGAACGAAGCGGAATTGAATGCCTTGCACCAACGCATTCTGCTGACCGATTCGCTTCATGCGACTTTGGTGGGCTGGGTGGAACGGCATTACCGCGACCGGCTGACCATCGACGATCTGGCTGACCCGAAGCTGGCGGAAGAGACATACGCCGCGCTTGACGAGCTGACGGCCATACTCGACCTTGGCTCGGTCTATCCATTCCAGTTGGGATAATCTGATAGATTAGTGGGTGATACCCTGAGGGCTTGCGCGCTCGGCTTCTTGACGCGCCGAAGCGAGGCTAGCCGTATGCGCGCCGACCACGGGCTGCTCGCCTTTGGGCAGTTTAGGCGCATCGGGCTGCACATGCTTGCCGATGGCATCGAAGATACCGTTCACCGCTTCACCAGCAGCGCCGGGAATGGTGTCCAGCAGCGCTTGCACAGGCTTGGTAAGGCGAGAAGACGTAACAGGCTTCGCTTCTTCCGGCTTCACGAATTCTTCGTGGCGCGCCACGTGGGAGTAGAGCTCGACCGGATTGATGTGCACCCCATTCAGCTTGCTGACTGCGACGCTCAAGGCTTGCGCCACTTCACGGCCTTCCGCTTCAGGATACAAACCCGCCACCTTCGCGATATGATCGGCGACCTGATTCGTCTGATCGCTCACCTGTTGCAATTTCGCGGTCAAATTCGCATTGATGCGCTTGCTGAGGTTCTCGACTTCGCCCGGCTGCACCTCGCGCTTTTCTTTCTTGGCGACTTGGGCGGATGCGCGCTCGGAAAGATAATCGGACAGACGTCCCACGAATTGTTGCTGTTCTTCCGCACCAAGCACGAGAGGCGATGCTTTCAGGAATTTCTCGGCGGCTGTGGCCAGCATATCGGGATTATTCGCCCCCGCAGAGCCATAATGCTCGCTGTTGGTCGCGAACATCAGACCATCTCCGATGAGATAGGTGGAATAGGCCAGAACCTGCGGTTTATTACCGCCTTTGATGCCACCGGTGATACCCGTCAGCGTTGCAAGGCTCATGAAGCCGGATGCGAATTTCGTCGGATGGGCATTGACTTCCTGCCACACGCGCTTCGGATTGCTCCAAGGCAGCTTGTCTTCAGGGTCGGTGGGCTTGGTGTGTTTCGTGACCAAACCCCAACCGATGGCGGAGGCTAGAGCGGTCGCCATATCGCTGATACCTGCGACTTTGTTGCCGCCATTTTTCATGCTGCGGAAACCCGCGCCCATCAGCGCGGCAGAACCCGCCACCTGAAGCAACGCGCCTGTTTCAAGCGGTTTATCTTTCAGAAGCTTATTTCCTACGCCCAGCAAGCCTTTCGGGCCATGGTCGTCGTGATTGTGGAACGTGCCGGCATCAAGCAGGCTCTTGCCATCCCTATCCGCTTCCTTGGCCGTTTTCATCAGGTCATCATAGACGGTTTCGCTGCCTTCTTTGGCGAATGCCATATAGACGAGCGACTGCAAAGTCGCGCCGACACCCGCAACCGTCTTCAGCTTGTCCTTGCTGTGGCCTGCGCTGCCAGCTGCGGCGAGGAATAGATCACCCACCAGATAGGCCGTGCCGATAAGGCGTGCTTTATCCGTCAGCACATATTTCATCAGGTCGCCGGACTTCTTCATGGCGTTGCCGAGCGGCTCGCCGATATGCGTGATTTTATGGCCGACGCCTTTGGTGAAGCCCAGTTCCTTCACGGATTCGAGCAGCTTCGTATCACCGCCGAAATGCTTGATGTCCAGCGTGGGGATACCGTTTTCATCCTGCCCAAGCGCGACTTTATAGCCTTTTTCCACCATTTTGGCGGAGAGGTCGGAAAGCGGATGGATATTGGGATTCTGGCCGGGGGTCTGCGTGAAATCAGGGTGATAGACTTTCGCCTCCCACTCTTTGCCCTTCATGACCGTTTCAAGGAAGGAGATACGGCTTTCCGGGTCGTCCCAGATATGGGCGACGCGCTTTTCGGCCTGCTGCGCTGCGGCATCCTGCACAGCCGCAGGCGCTTGTTTTACCGTATCTGTTTCGCTTTGGGACATCTAAAATTCCAGGCAAAAGCTTTCGCAATACCTACCCAGAAAACGCGAAAACCCGCAGCAAGTCAAGTTACAGCAATGTTACAGTTGCATTTGAAGCGGTATTATTCGCGGTCTTTCATCAGGCGACCTTTTTCGCGCTCCCACTCGCGGTCTTTGATGGTGTCGCGCTTCTCGTGCTGGCGCTTGCCCGTCGCCAAACCGATCTTGACCTTCGCATATCCGCGGGAGTTGAAGTAAATCGACAAAGGGACGACAGTGACGCCTTTGGCTTTCACCTTCCCCATGATTTTGTTGATTTCTTTTTTGTTCAACAGCAGCTTACGCTCACGACGCGTTTCGTGGTTGAACTGGTTGCTCCCGAAATACTCTGCGAAATACGCGTTATAGAGA
>VGDC01000288.1 GCA_016869895.1 Alphaproteobacteria bacterium | reverse complement strand
TTTCTCGACCAGCAGGCTATTCATCACATGGCGGTCAAGCCATGGGTTCGTGCCGATGCCCAACTCACCGAGATAGCGTGAATTGCCGGAGGGATCGTCGTCCAGCGCTTTCAGCAGATGCTCTTCGCCCTTCTCCGCATGGGCTTCATAAATGCGCCCATCCTTGAATTTCAAGGTCATATTCTCGACGATGCCGCCCGTCGGCGCAGCGAATTTACCCTTGGACACCAGCGTACCGTTCACGCCATCGCGCTTCACACCGGAGAACACCTCACCGCCGGGGATGTTCTTCTTGATGACGGAGTTGTCGAAGGTGAAGTCGGCGATGTCGATGGTCAGGTCGGTGCCGTCGTCATTCTTCATTTGCACCAGCTTGCCCTTATCGAATTTCTCGACCAGTTTCTGCTGTGCTTCGGTCACCTTGTCCCAAGGCTGGTCGCAGAGCTCGAAGAACAGGCGGAGGTATTGCTTGTATTCCAACCCGTCGATTTTCGCATCCTCCGGCGTGGGCACGGAGGTAAGCGTGTAGAAATTATCGACATTGCTGGCTTTCCTGCCGAAATCCTTGCCGTAAGCGGTGAAGGCTTTCTGCTTCTCCACATCGGCGATTTTGGTGACTTCCCCTGTGGGTTTCGAGCGGATGAGGATGGATTTCTCGGCGCGGTCATGCAGACGCGACATATACGCCCCCGCCCCTTTCGCGCCTTCGAGGTTGACGCCATTCAGCAAGCGGGCGTTGAAATCCGCATCGGAAATATTCACATCAAAGGTCTCGCCGCGCTTCACATAGCCATCCACCACCGTTTCGGTGATTTTCGTGGCATAAGGGCTGGTGTTGATGAGGATATTCGCCCCCTGCTTGGGCAGCGGCGCTTTCAGGAACTGACGACCAACCCCTTCCTGCAATTCGTCTTCGACGGGAAGGGTCGGCGCATCTTTCCATTCCACACCCGTGGCTTTCGCCAAATCCGCCAGCAGCGGCGCATTGTTGGATGCCCCCGCACCATCAATCAGCTGAATCCGCTGGGTCTTATGCAGAAGCTGCATCAACCCCGCCGCGCTTTCATACTCCCCATTGAACCCCGCCAACAGGCCTTTCGCCTCTTCCTGAACCAAAGAGGGCTTGGAAGCGATGCGCTCCAATTCGGTGGCACGTTCTGCGAAATTGGCATTGAGGTCGCGGATGGAAGTCATAACATTCCCTTATGTCATAATTATTCTGCTTGCGGTATCTTACCCCTGAAACCAAGAAGGGTGTTTGAATCTTTCATGACATTCCTTCATCATTCCACTTGTCATTAATTTGGAATGATTCTAAAGTGGACTTAATAACAATAGCATTGAATGGAGTACTTCCCATGTCCAACAAACCCGTTATCGAAGGCCTGAAACACAGTCTGGCCGACAGCTACACCCTTTTCCTGAAGACCCAGAATTACCACTGGAACGTGACCGGCCCGAACTTCCGCGGCCTGCACCTGCTCTTTGAAGAGCAGTATAACGATCTTTTCGCTGCCATCGACGAAATCGCCGAACGCATCCGTGCTTTGGGTGAACACGCTCCGGGCAGCTTCAAAGCTTTCAGCAAGCTTTCCGGCATCAAGGAAGCGGCGGATGAGTCGCCCACCCCAGCCGCCATGGTGAAAGAGCTGGCGAAGGATCAGGACACGCTGCTCGCCACGCTTGGCAAAGCCATCGAAGCCGCGCAGAAAGCCGGTGACGAAGCGACTG
Organism: Alphaproteobacteria bacterium; assembly: GCA_016869895.1. Lineage (GTDB taxonomy): Bacteria > Pseudomonadota > Alphaproteobacteria > Rickettsiales > VGDC01 > VGDC01. The sequence goes on along the minus strand of VGDC01000288.1, from coordinate 1,027 downwards.
CAGATCTTCTCATCGGCCGCGTCGCCGCGCATGAGAAGAACCGCTGGATGCTCAAAAGCAGCTCCTAAACACTACCCATAGTGAAGAATTGGGGTCGGCATACATATAGATTGTGGCCGACCCCAAGCTTTTCTACTCCTTTTGCTTTACACGCCGCTCCCGCTTCGCTAATCTGCCCAAAACCCCTCACGCAAGCGGCACGACACTATGGAATTCGGCACCTCCACTGAAAATAAGCCCAAAAAAGCCCATGTCATCATCGTGGGCAATGAAAAGGGCGGCTCCGGCAAGACCACCACGACGATGCACCTCATCACCGCCCTGCTCCGCTTGGGCTTCCGCGTGGGCAGCATCGATATCGACGCGCGCCAGCGCAGCCTGACCCGCTACATGGAAAACCGCCTGCAGACCATGGACGAGGAAAAGACCCGTCTGCCCATGCCCATGCATAAGCTGGTCGCCAAAAGCCCCTATAACATCGTGCAGGAAGCGGAAGACGACGAGCGCGAGCGTTTCGAGGAAATCATGCTGGAGCTTCTGCCCACGCAGGATTTCATCGTCATCGACGGCCCCGGAAACGATACCTACCTCTCCCGCTTGTCCCATTCCTATGCCGACACGGTCATCACCCCCATCAACGACAGTTTCATCGATTTGGACGTTTTGGGCAAAGTGGATGGCAACACGCTGAAAGTCGTGAAACCCAGCATCTACAGCGAAATGATCTGGGAACAGAAGCTTAAGCGCGCCAAGCGCGACGGCGGCTCCATCGATTGGATCGTCATGCGCAACCGCCTGAGCAACATCGACGCGCGCAACAAACGCTTCATGGGCACAGCCGTGCAGGAACTGGCACGCCGCATCGGTTTCCGCATGGCTCCGGGGTTCAGCGAGCGCGTTATCTTCCGCGAGCTTTTCTTGCAAGGCTTGACGGTGCTGGATGTCATCGACACCAGCGCGAACGTACGTGTTTCCTTGTCCCATGTTGCGGCACGTCAGGAAGTACGTGAGCTTTTGAAAGCCCTCA
>VGDC01000287.1 GCA_016869895.1 Alphaproteobacteria bacterium | reverse complement strand
TGGCAATCCTAATGCAGGTATCGTGAACAACGGCACCATCACCGCGAAGGAGGCGGGGCTGGTCGGCCTTGTCGCGCCGAATGTGGTGAACAACGGGGTCATCAACGCGAAGCTTGGCCGCGTGCAGCTTGCGTCTGGCGATACGACCACGGTCGATCTTTACGGCAACGGTTTGCTCGAAGTGCAGGTGAGCGACGATGTGAAATCGCAGATCGTCCATACGGGCGGGCAAATCAACGCGGATGGAGGCACCATCGCCATCACCGCGGCGGCGGGCAAAGACATTGTGAACAGCCTGATTACAGTGCAGGGTGAGCTGAATGCGCCGACGGTGGGCGTGCATGAAGGCAAAATCATCATCGCCGCTGAGGGTAGCAATGCCGTGAAAGGCAATGTTGAAGCCGATAAGGGTGTGAAGCAGGGCGAAAGCAATGTGGTGGTGCAGGGCGCGTTGAATGTGTCCGGTCGTCGCAGTGGAGAGCGTGGCGGCAGCGTAGAAATCACCGGCGATAACATCGCCCTGCTGGCAGGAACGACCATTGATGCGACAGGTCGCGCGGGAAAAAAGGCTTCGACTTCTGGTTCAGCGACCCTCACGGCGGATAAGAAGGTGAAAAGCGAGGCAGAGTTCCTCGCCAGCGATTCCCGCGCGGGCGGCAGCGTGAAAATCGGTGGGGATTATTTGGGCAAAGGCGAAACCGCCACCGCGAAGAACCTGTTCGTCGATCAATATGTGCTGGTGATGAACGATGCGCTGGAAAGTGGTGATGCCGGGCGCACCGTCTTCTGGAGCGATGGGAACACCGAGTTCTACGGCGATGTCATCGCGCGAGGTGGCGACCTCTGGGGCAATGGCGGATTCCTGGAGACTTCCGGCAAGGAGATGCTGACCGCGCAGGGATATGCGGATTTGACTGCCGTGAACGGCTTCAAGGGTACTTATCTGCTCGATCCAGCGAATATCCGTATCACCAGCGGTATTACCCCCGCCAGCTTCAGCGGTCTGAACCTGTGGCTGGATGCTTCGCAGATCACGGGTGTGGCGGATGGTGCGGCTATCTCCTCCTGGACGAATCTTGCGGGTGGCGTCACGGTCACGCAAGGTACAGCAGGACTTCGCCCGACTTATATCGCTAGTGGATTGAACGGCAAGCCTGTCATCCGCTTCGCTGCCGATGCGATGGCGTTTTCAGGCGATGTGACCCCTGCTAATTCGACGGGATTCACCTCTTCAATTCTCTGGCAGCGCTCTACGAACGCGAATTCGGCGGCGATGGTCAGTGGAACTAATAATTACACTTATCTGCAATACGGCGATGATTGGTATGTTGGTGAATTCAATAAGCTCACCATTCCCTTTGCGAATAATACGCCTTATATCAAGACTTCAGCCATAAACAGCGGGGTTATCAACCGTTACACGAATGGTTTGGCGCATGCTGCTCAGACAGCGACTGATACGCGTTGGGGTTTTACCGGTATAGGTAGCGCAGCCTTTACCATGACAGGCGATGTGGCGGAGGTTTACAATTATAACCGCGCATTGACCGCTGATGAGCTGGCGCTGCTTTCACAATACCAATCCGTCAAATGGGGAGTTACGCTGCTTGGCGCGAATGCGGCTGCAGAAGCATCCGCTGCCATGAACTCCACCACAGGGTTCTCTTCCTTCACCACGGATTATTTGGAGAAACTGTCGCAAACGGCCGATATCAGTCTGCTTGCCACTAACACCATCAACCTTGATTTTCAAGGCGATGCGCTGGATTTGAGCGGTGGGCGCAACATCACGCTCACCACCACGAACGGTAATATTTACACATCTTCCGCGGGCACTATCAACACCAGCCGCGTGGCGGGTTCGGGCGGTAATATCACCATGACGGCGGGCGGCACGGGCAACCTGACCTTCGACCACGCCTTCACCCTGAATGCAGCGAACGGCGGTGAAATCAACCTGACGGCAGGCGGATATTACCGCCAGAATGCTAATGTGACGCTGAAAGGCGCATCCGCCGCCACCCTTACCGGTAATTACATCGAAATCGGCAGCAAGAGCAGTGGGGCGGTCAATCGCGGCGATATCATCTATGATTCCAACGACCTGCTTGACCTGAAACTCCTCGCAAACAGCTACATCGGCTTCTACGACCAGTCTTCCGCCTATGTGAACACCGGCGGCGGCGCGACGGGCAGCATGAACCTGACGTTGAACAGCAACCGTGGGGGCGCTGGAGGCGGCGTTAGCCTTGCGGCTGGTTCCCAGATTCGTACCAACGGTGGCGATATCGTCATGGGCGGCGGGCTTGACCCGCTCTCCGGCATGGCTGTTGGTGTGAGCGATAGCAGAAGCGGCGTTTCCATCGTCGGGACTTCCGGCAATCGCATCATCATCGACGCAGGTGGCGGCGATATCACTCTTAACGGTGAAGGCCATAAGGATAACAGCATCACATCACGCGCAAGTGGCGTGAACCTTGAGTATGCGGATGTGAAGACATCGGGCGACGGCGCAGTCACCATCAACGGTAAAGGCGGCGAGAGCAGAAGAAACACGGATGGCATCAACCTAGGCTATAGCACCCTTGAAGTGGAGAGGGGTGGCATTAAGCTGGAGGGGACAGGCGGCAGCCATGCGACGGTGGCCACGGAAGACAATTCGAATGGCGTCAGACTGAGTAATTCGACCATTCAATCCACGGCGACGGCCGACACCACCGCGAAAATCGAATTAAAAGGTGTTGCCGGAGCCGCTTCCAACAGCACTCAGATCGGCATATTGGTAAG
>VGDC01000286.1 GCA_016869895.1 Alphaproteobacteria bacterium | reverse complement strand
CGCAGAGCCGTCAGGCCAGTGGCCAGCAGCCTGAAGCTTCCGCCCAGTCTTCTTTCCAGGATCGCGTGCGTCCCGGTGCAGCGCAGCCTGAAGCAGGCGGCTGGCGCCAGAGCGTGGATGCGAACCGTGGCGGTCAGCCACAGCCCGCCACGCGCGGTTGGTGAGCGGCCTCATCGATCAAGAATGCGCGCCCCGCTTCGGCGGGGCGTTTGCTTTTATAGGGATGCGCAAAAAAGCGCGGAATGAGGGAAAAATAGGTTTGACAGCCGAATCTTAATCTGTATATTCACACACTCCCATATTCGCAGGAGTGCGCATGTGTGGTCGCTTTGCCCCCAAAAGCTGAAGAAGCCACGGGCAGGCGGAAAGAGATTCAGCGCCGCAGCCGCCGCGTTTTGGCAGCTGGAGGCAAGAGACTATAATGATATTCGGACAACATTGAGAGAGATCAACCGTGTCGAAACGCATTGCTGCAAAATACAAGATTAGCCGCCGTCTGGGTGAGAACCTCTGGGGCCGCGGGAAAGATCCCGTCAATAAGCGTGAATACGCTCCTGGTCAGCACGGTCAGACCCGTCGCCGCAAGACGTCCGATTACGGCCTGCAGCTGAAAGCGAAGCAGCGCCTCAAGGGTTACTACGGTAACATCACCGAGAAACAGTTCCGTCGTACCTATGACGAAGCGGCTCGTCGTCGTGGTGACACCTCCGAGAACCTGATCGGCCTGCTGGAAAGCCGTCTGGACGCAGTCGTTTACCGCATGGGCGTCGTCCCCACCGTATTCGCTGCCCGTCAGTTCGTGAACCACGGTCACATCCTCGTGAACGGCAAGCGCGTGAACATCCCCAGCTATCGCCTGAGCGTCGGTGATGAGATCTCCGTCCGTGAGCGTTCCCGCGAGTTGCTCATCGTGCAGGAATCCGTGCAGAACGCTGAGCGTTCCGTTCCTGAATACCTTGAGTTCGACAACAAGAAGCTGCACGCGAAGTTCCTTCGCCTGCCACAGCTGGCTGAAGTTCCTTACGCGACCATTCAGGAACCGAACCTGGTTATCGAATTCTACTCCCGCTAATTAGCTGGGACGAAAACGAACAAAGGCCGCATCGCAAGATGCGGCCTTTTTGTTTGTGCAGAATCGGTGCACGAAAAAGGCGGCACATTCCTGTGCCGCCTTATCTATTTCAGAAAATCAAGCCGCTGCGTTCAGCGCCACGCCTTTTTCCTTGAGCAGTTCGGTCAACTCGCCGGATTCATACATCTCACGCACGATGTCGCATCCGCCGATGAATTCACCCTTCACATAGAGCTGGGGGAAGGTGGGCCAGTCGGTGAAGTCCTTCACACCTTGGCGCAGGTCTGGATCGAGCAGGATGTTCACATCCTTGAAATCCTGAACGCCGACAGCGCGCAGAATCTGCACGACCGTGTGCGAGAATCCGCATGCGGGCTGCTGCTTCACACCCTTCATGAACAGCACCACGTCATTGGAATCGATGTCGCTGCGGATTTGGTCAAAAATCGGGTTATTTTCGGTCATTTTTCTCTCCAAAATGAATGCCTGATAGCATATGGGCAATAGGATAGCGGAAATCAAGGCACGAGTATAGGGATAGGATTCAGCTCGCGGGCACGGCGGTCTTGACGACGAGGGCGTGCAACACGCTGCCCATCTGGCCGCCGAAGGCGTTGAACACCATCTTGTGCTGCTCGACGCGGCTTTTGCCACGGAATGCCTCGGAGGTGACGGTGACCTGCCAATGGTCGTTATCGCCGGCGAGATCGACCAATTCGATGGTCGCATCGGGGAATGCCGTGCGGATATACTGCTCGATTTGGGTTGCATCCATGGCCATGGGCTGTATCCTTCCGTTGATGAACGTCGGTTATAGCCTTATTCCGGCGCGCAGGCAACCTTTGAGGAGACCGCCGCATGACCCGCGAACCCGTCATTAAAATCATCGCCATGCCGAAGGACGCGAATGCCGATGGCGACATCTTCGGCGGCTGGATTCTGAGCATGATGGATATGGCGGGCGGTGTGGCAGCGCGCAAAATCGCCGGACGCAGGGTCGTCACCGTGGCGATGGACAAGGTGGTGTTCCACAAACCTGTTTACGTCGGCGATTGCGTGGTCTGCTTCGCGGAGACCGTGCGCATCGGCAACACCAGCCTTTCCATCAAAATCGAGACCTTCGTGGAGCGCAAGCTGACGGGGATAGAAGAGAAGGTGACGGAAGGCGTGTTCGTCTTCGTGGCCTTGGGTGAAGACCGAAAACCCACGCAAATCATACAGAATAAGGACTAAAACATGCGCTTTGCCGCCGCCATTTTCCTCGCGCTCCTCGCCACCGCCTGCACCGGACAAGCACCGGACGGGCGCGAGTGCAACGGGCAGATTCCGCTCATCACCACGCGTGACGGCGCGGCGCTGACCACCAACACGGCGAATTGCATCGCGGAGACGAAAATCAGCGATGCAGAGTTGAAAGCGCGCCGTGATGCGGATGTGGAGGCGGTGCATCGTCAGGTGAAAGGCATGCAGCCATGAGGATGCTTTCGCTGTTCTGCTTAGCCACTCTGCTTGCCGCCTGTGCGCAGCAACCACAGCAGCCCGTGCGCAGCCGTGATTATTTCGTGAGCAATGAGAATCCTTACGCCGGACAACCCGGTGTGCCGCAACGGCTGAACGAGCAACAATTCCGCCAACAGGTGCGCCAGCAGAACGGCGCAGTTGTTCAGCAGTATGATACCGAGAATCGTTATGGCGAAACGGCCATGCGCTCGTCGTTG
>VGDC01000285.1 GCA_016869895.1 Alphaproteobacteria bacterium | reverse complement strand
AGCGCGCTTCGATGGGGACGAAGTGGACAACAGCATTCGGGCTGGTGAAACCGACGCCCACGGAACCGTGATTGGTGAAGCCAGCATCCAGCACAGCGGTTTCCGGAAGGTTGAAGCCATCGGTGAACTTCTGAAGGATATTCAGCTCGCGACGGAAGGGTTTCGCGTAAGAATCTTCGATCGCCTGAGCGTTGGACTTTGCTTGTTCTTCAGCCATGATTCACCTCTGTCACTTTGGAATGGGAATTGTTCTTATTCCCGCCAATATAACGGATTTAATTTACCCCAACAATATGCGGAAACGGATTTTCGTGTAATTTCATCAAACTGTCATCTTTCTATTTATTTGGTTAATAGGGTATGATGCAGCGACGAACAACGAAAGTGAAGCCATGCTCTGGCCGGATGTCATAGACCTGAAGCTCTTCTACGCCAGCCCGATGGGGCATAAGGCGCGGGATGTCATCGCGCGCGCCATCAGTAAGATTTGGCCGAGCGCAAAGGATGAAGTGGTGCTGGGCATCGGCTATGCGCATCCTTATCTCGCGCCATACCTGCACGATGCCGACCGGGTACTGGCCTTGATGCCATCCGCGCAAGGCGCGCTGCATTGGCCGTTAGGAGACAAGAACCTGAGCTTCCTTGCCGATGAGGCGGAGATCCCCCTGCCCGACCAGTCGGTGAACCGCGTCATCATCATGCATGCTTTCGAGAACACGGAACAATTGCGCCACATGTTGCGGGAGGTGTGGCGGGTGCTCGTGCCTTCTGGGCGCATGCTGGTGGTGGTGCCGAACCGCAACGGCGCATGGGCGCGCATCGCCGGAAGCCCTTTCGCACATGGCAGCCCTTACAGCAACTCCCAGCTGAAAGCCATGCTGCGCGACCACAACTTCGCGGCTTACGACAGCCATTACGCGCTCTTCACCCCACCCACCCCGAACAAACTCGTGCTGCGTTCTTCACGCATGTTCGAGGTGGTAGGCAAACGCTTCTTCAATGTGCTGGGCGGAGTCATCATCAGCGAATCGGAGAAGCAGGTGTTCGCACCGAGCCAACCAAAACTCGCGGCAAAACGCAAGGCGAACGGCTATGTGGCGACCCCGCAGCCCGCGCTGAGCTTCGACCAGAAATAACAATTAGTATGAATAGGAATGCTGCCCGCGCAGCAGGAACACGCCCTGTTCGCCGAACAGGTTGGCGAAGATATTGGTGCCGGAGAATGCCCCCGCTACGCCTTTATGGGTCACATAAATCCGTTTTTCGATGGAAACACCAAGGGTTTCGCTCAAACGCACCATATCCGTCAATGAGCAGAAATGGATGTTCGGTGTTTCATACCACTCAAAGGGCAGGTTTTTGCTGATAGGCATCCGCCCCATCGTCAATAGATATAAACGGTTATACCAAAAGGCGAAATTCGGCACGGAGATGATGACGTGCTTGCCGATGCGCGCCAGTTCCCGCAGGGTTTTATCGGGGTGTTCCATGCGCTGGAGCGTATGGCCGAGGATGACATAATCCATACTGGCGCTGGGGTAATAAGCCAAATCCACATTCGCATCACCTTGAATGACGGATAGGCCTTTTGACAGGCAAGCCGCCACGTTTTTCTGGTCAACCTCCAGCCCGCGCCCATCCACCTGCTTGTGACGCACCAGCCAATCAAGCAACAAGCCGTCTTCGCAGCCGACATCCAGCACTTTGCTGCCGGGCGCGACCCAATCGGCTATCACCTTCAAATCAGGGCGCAATGCTTCTTCGGTCATACGCGTTTTCCTTTGCGAATACGCTCCGCGGCCACGCCATTGAGGAATCCACGCATGAGGCGGTGGAATTCCGGCTCGTCCATCAGGAAAGCATCATGGCCACGATTGGTCTGCACTTCCGCGAAGCTGACACGCGCGCCAGCGGCGTTAAGCGCACGGGCGATTTCGCGGTTCTCCGCCGTGGTGAACAACCAATCGCTGGAGAAGGATATGACGCAAGCGAGTGCGTTGACCCCACGGAATGCCTCACGCAACTGGCCGCCATGGGGTGCTGCGAGGTCGAAATAATCCATCGCGCGGGTGATGTAGAGGTAAGAATTTGCGTCGAACCGCTCCACAAACGCTTTGCCCTGATGGCGCAGGTAGCTCTCCACTTGGAAATCCGCGCCGAAACCGTAAGAAACTTTATCTGTTTCCGACAGACCTCGCCCGAATTTGTGCTGCATGGCTTGTTGGGAAAGATAGGTCACATGCGCCGCCATGCGCGCCACGGCGAGGCCTTTTGCGGGATACATGCCCTCGCGGTCATAATCTCCCCCCTGCCATTCTGGGTCGGCCATCACCGCTTGGCGGCCGATTTCATGGAAAGCGATGTTCTGTGCGGAATGCCGCGCCGATGAAGCAACCACCATCGCGGATTCAAGACGGTCATGATGATGCGCCAGCCACTCCAACGCCAGCATGCCGCCCATCGAGCCGCCGATAACCGCGAAAAGCTTATCAATGCCGAAATGGTCGATGAGCAGACGTTGTGCGCGCACCATATCGCCCACGGTGACCACGGGAAAACGCAAGCCTAAGGGCTTACCATCCGCATCCGGCGTTTTGGGCCCATAAGACCCCATGCATCCGCCCAAAACATTGCTGCAAATAACGAAATATTTGTCCGTATCCACCGGTTTTCCGCTGCCGACAACGGCTTCCCACCAACCGGGTTTATGAGTGACGGGATGCGGCTCTGCTAGATATTGGTCGCCGGTCAACCCATGGCAGATGAGGATGGCGTTGTCTTTCGCTTCATTCAGCGTG
>VGDC01000284.1 GCA_016869895.1 Alphaproteobacteria bacterium | reverse complement strand
CGGAGGCCGGTTTCAGCGCGGAGGCCAGCAGCGCGGCCACGCCCAGTTTCCCTGCCGCATACAGCATATCGCGGCGGCTATATCGCTCGTTAGCGATGGACTCGAAAGAGCGTGCTTTGGAGAGATTGCGCATGGATGGGTTGCGGATGGGGTCGGTCATTTCGGCCTCGCTTTTGCGCGTTAAGATGCTCGAAACACCATAGCAAGCAAGGCGGAACAATCAAGTGCGAACGGCTCTTAAACGGCGTTTTAAACCGCAGAATCCTCTTCCTGCGCCTGACCGGCGGGGACGATTTCCAGCGCATAACCCGCAGCGCGCACAGTGCGCACGAGGTCGTTCTGTTTATCGTCATAATTCAGTGCTTTGCGCAGGCGGCGGATATGCACATCCACGGTGCGAAGCTCCACGAAGATGTCCTGACCCCAGACGGCATCGAGCAATTGCTCGCGGGAGAAGACGCGGCCGGGATGCTCCATGAAGTAGCGCAGCAGGCGGAACTCGGTTGGGCCGAGGTGGATTTCGTTGCCGCCACGGGTGACGCGATGGGTGTTCAGATCCATCACCACCTGCTCGAAGCTGAGGCTCGATTCGGTGAAGGCGGGGCGGATGCGGCGGAACACCGCGCGGATGCGCGCCACGAGTTCGGAAGGGGAGAACGGTTTTGTCAGGTAGTCATCCGCGCCGGAATCCAGACCCTGAATGCGGTCGTCCTCTTCGCCACGGGCGGAGAGCATGATGATGGGGATGTTCTTGGTCTCGGCATTTCGGCGGAGGGATTTGCACACATCCACACCGGACATGGAAGGCAGCATCCAATCCAGCACGATGATGTCGGGCTTGTATTCCTTCACCTGCGTCAGTGCTTCTTCGCCGTCCATGGCGGAGTGCACCTTGAAGCCCTCTTTCTCGAGGTTATAGCGCAGAAGCGTCATGATCGCCTCTTCGTCCTCGACCAGCAGAACCGTCGCCTTTTGCTTTTCCATGCTGCACCCTGATTGCGTTTGTTGCTCTATGGGATTCTATTGATAAGGGAAAAGCGTTCCGCGTCAATGAATTTTACTTTTCTCTGGTGTTTAAGCGCATGAAAAAATATACCGGATGCAACAAGGAAAGACGCGCATGAGCACCAGCTTAAACCCCCGCCTGAAATTCGCTTTGGATGTCGCGCCGTTGGCGGCGTTCATCATCGGCTTCAAATTCTTTGGTATGCTGCAGGCCACGGTGTGGCTCATGGCGGCCACCTTCATCAGTCTCGGCATCATCTTCGCGGTGGAGAAACGCCTTGCTCTCGCACCGCTCATCACGGGAGTCATGGTGGGGGTTTTCGGTGGCGCGACGCTGATTCTGCAAGATGAATACTACATCAAAATCAAACCCACCGTGGTGAACCTCATCCTCGCGTCCATCCTGCTCATCGGGCTGAAGATGGGCAAGCCCTTGCTGAAATACGTCCTCGAAGTGGCTTTCAAGCTGGACGATGCGGGCTGGCGCGGATTGTCACTCCGCTGGGGGCTGTTCTTCATCTTCCTCGCGGGGGTGAATGAAATCGTCTGGCGCAATTTCTCGACGGATTTCTGGGTGAGCTTCAAGCTCTTCGGCATGATGACGCTGAACATCGCCTTCTGGGTCTGCCATGTGCCCTACCTCCAGCGGCATATGCTGCCGGAGGAAGAGAAAGTGGAAGAAGAGCTTTGAGTCTTTGGCTCGTCATACCGGCGTAGGCCGGTATCCAGCTTCATAAGTATAGTTAGAAAGATACCCAATAGGGCGTGCCAGCTATCTTTTTCCCTCTTCTTTTTTCGCCATATGCTTGATAGCAAAAGGCATATTCCTTGCCGAGCTTAAGATTATTGAAGAAACTAGAAACACTCTGCTCACTGTTGAAATATTGCGCCCAAAATACTCCCTCACTATTTTCTAGCTTCAATAGCAAAAAGAATTTCATTTGGTCGGGAGCTATAATTATATCTGGGGGAGAACTCGAACTTGGACCTTTAATTTCAAGCAATTTCCCTCGTGCAAAGTAGTAGGGATTTTGAGGCTCTGAATTTTCACGGCATAAATTCTTCATCTCTTCTAAACGGAAATTTGACTGAGAGATTATCAAGCTGCTGGAGAGCGCGATAAAAATTATCGCTATCAATGCAATTTTATATTTCACGATGAATACTTACCTCTCCGTGCCTTAGCGCCCTCAGCGCAAAACAAGATTCATCTCACACCACCCATCCAGCGCAGCAGATGCTTGCGCATGGCGATAAGCACTGCGCCAGCGCCACAGAACACCAGCATCATCTGCGTGAACATCCACGGCATCCCCGCGATGTCCTCTCCGCCCAAGTGTCCTGCCACCAAGCCAGCCAGTAGGTTGCCCATGGAGGAGAACATGAAGAACAGCCCCATCATCTGCGCGGTGAAGTTGCGCGGCGCGAGGCGGGTGACAAGGCTTAGACCCACGGGGCTGAGGCACAATTCACCCATGGTGTGCAGCAGATAGGTCATGATGAGCCAGTAAGGCAGCACGTTCTCGCCCATCACCACCAGTTCCGCCGCCAGAGCCATCACCCCGAAGCCGAGGCCGAGGAATATCACACCCATCGCGAATTTCACGGGGCTGGACGGGTCGAGATTCCGCGCACCGAGGCGCACCCACGCCGCCGCGAAGAACGGGGCGAGGGTGATGACGAAGAAGGCGTTGACCGATTGGAACCAGCTGGCGGGGAATGTATCTCCCACTTTTTCACGTAGCCAATCAAAAATAAATCCGGTGCCATCAATAGAACGGTCGGTGAACCGCTGCGCGAAGAGGTTGAAGCTGGAGCCTGCCTGCTCGAAAC
>VGDC01000283.1 GCA_016869895.1 Alphaproteobacteria bacterium | reverse complement strand
CCCGTTCTCCTACGGTGAATTGCTGAGCGAAGACGCTTACTACGACGCGCAGGACAAATACGGTGAAGGCACCTTCACCGCGCTCATCGGTGCGGAAGCTATCCGCGAGATGCTGAAGCAGATCGACCTTGAAAAAGAGAAAGCGGAAATGCGCGTTCAGCTGGTGGAGACCACCTCTGAAGTGAAGCGCAAGAAGCTCGTCAAGCGTTTGAAGCTCGTCGAATCCTTCCTTGAGTCCGAGAACCGCCCTGAGTGGATGGTGCTCGAAGTGCTGCCGGTGATCCCACCAGAGCTGCGCCCGCTCGTTCCCCTCGATGGTGGCCGTTTCGCGACCTCCGATTTGAACGACCTGTACCGCCGCGTCATCAACCGTAACAACCGTCTGAAGCGCCTCATCGAGCTTCACGCCCCTGACATCATCGTGCGCAACGAGAAGCGTATGTTGCAGGAAGCGGTTGACGCCTTGTTCGACAACGGTCGCCGTGGCCGCGTCATCACCGGTAACAACAAGCGCCCTCTGAAATCCCTCAGCGATATGCTGAAAGGTAAACAGGGTCGTTTCCGTCAGAACTTGCTTGGTAAGCGCGTCGATTACTCCGGCCGTTCGGTTATCGTGGTCGGTCCTGAGTTGAAACTGCACCAGTGCGGTCTGCCGAAGAAGATGGCGCTCGAGCTGTTCAAGCCGTTCATCTACGCGAAACTGGAACTCTACGGCATCTCCCCGACCCTGAAAGCGGCGAAGCGCATGGTCGAATCCGAGCGTCCCGAAGTCTGGGATATCTTGGAAGAGGTTATCCGCGAGCACCCCGTCATGCTGAACCGTGCGCCTACGCTGCACCGTTTGGGCATTCAGGCGTTCGAGCCGAAGCTGATCGAAGGTAAAGCCATCCAGCTGCACCCGCTGGTCTGCACCGCGTTCAACGCCGACTTCGACGGTGACCAGATGGCCGTGCACGTTCCGCTGTCCATCGAGGCACAGCTGGAAGCACGAGTACTCGCCATGTCCACCAACAACATCCTTTCGCCCTCCAACGGCAAGCCGATCATCGTGCCGTCGCAGGATATCGTATTGGGTCTGTACTACATCACCATCGTCGCCGATGACGAGCCCGGCCAGGGCAAAGCCTTCGGTGATATGGCACAGATCGAGCATGCGCTGCGCGAGAAGGTCATCTCGCTTCACACGCGCATCAAATACCGCGTGAAAGAGTGGAACGACGAAGGCAAAGTGGTGACCCGTATCGTCGATACGACCCCTGGCCGCGTCATGCTGTCCCAGATCCTGCCGAAGAACCAGAGCAAGCTCTCCTTCGACAGCGTCAACAAGCTGATGACGAAGAAGGAAGTCTCCAAACTCATCGACGTGGTCTATCGCCACTTCGGTCAGAAAGAGACCGTCATCTTCGCGGATCACCTGATGGCTCTTGGTTTCACCCAAGCGTGCAAAGCGGGTATCTCCTTCGGTAAGGACGACATGCTCGTGCCTGCTTCCAAAGAGAAACACCTTGAGAAGACCTTCGACCAAGTGAAGGAATTCGAGAAGCAATACGCAGAAGGTCTCATCACCACCGGCGAGAAGTACAACAAGGTCGTCGACGCATGGTCGCGTTGCACCGAGACCATCGCTGATGACATGATGAAGCTCATCTCCGGCGCGGACAAAGAGAAGCTGCCTGCTGCCCGTAACGTGAACTCCATCTACATGATGGCTCACTCCGGTGCGCGTGGTTCTGCGGCTCAGATCAAGCAGCTCGCGGGTATGCGCGGTCTGATGGCGAAGCCTTCCGGCGAAATCATCGAGACCCCGATCATCTCGAACTTCAAAGAAGGTCTGTCGGTTCTTGAGTACTTCAACTCTTCCCACGGTGCACGTAAAGGTCTTGCCGATACCGCGCTGAAGACCGCGAACTCCGGTTACCTGACCCGCCGTCTCGTCGACGTGGCGCAGGACGCGATCATCATCGAAGAAGATTGCGGTTCCGTTCAGGGTATCGTCCAGAAGGCGGTCATCGAAGGCGGCGACGTGGTCGTTCCTTTGGCTGACGTGATTCTTGGCCGCTGCTCCGCGAAGGACATCAAGCATCCTGTGAAGGGTGACCTCATCGTTGCTGCGGGTGACCTCATCGACGAAGTCATCTCCGACCAGATCGATGAAGCCGGTGTCGAGCAGGTGATGGTGCGTTCCGTGCTGACCTGCCGCAGCGAAAGCGGTGTCTGCGCACGTTGCTATGGCCGTGACCTCGCACGTGGTACCAAGGTGAACATGGGTGAAGCGGTCGGTGTCATCGCCGCGCAGTCCATCGGTGAGCCTGGCACCCAGCTGACCATGCGTACGTTCCACATCGGTGGTGCGGCACAGCGTGGTGCAGAGCAGTCCAGCGTCGAAGCGACCCATGACGGTATCGTGACCCTCTCCAACCAGAGCATCGTGACCGACTCCGCTGGTCGTCTCGTGGTGATGAGCCGCACCTGCGAGCTTATCCTCCGTGATGAACAGGGTCGTGAGAAAGCCCGCCACAAACTGCCATACGGTGCACGTTTGCTGGTGAAGCAGGACGCGAAGGTGAAGAAGGCACAGAAACTCGCTGATTGGGATCCATATACCATCCCCATCATTACCGAGCGTTCCGGTATCGCCCATTACCGCGACTTGGTCGAAGGCGTTTCGCTCCGCGAAGTGCTCGACGAAGCCACCGGTATCGCCAACAAGGTCATCATCGACTGGCGTCAGCAGACCCGTGGTGCTGACCTCAAGCCGCGCATCGCGCTGCGTGACGAGAAGGGTGAGATCATCACGTTGGCGAACGGTCTGGAAGCCCGTTACTTCCTGCCTGTGGACG
>VGDC01000282.1 GCA_016869895.1 Alphaproteobacteria bacterium | reverse complement strand
GACTAAGCTGACGACCACGGTGATGCTGAGAGCGGTGGCGACTTTATCCAGCACTTCCTTGACACGGGTGACGGCCTCGGTGGTGCGGATGGTGGTGACATTCGGGAACTGTCGGGCGACTTCACGCAACACGGCCTGACGGTTCGCCGCGCTATCGGGCAGATAGACGGTGGCGAGCTGGGTCTGTGGGAAATCGTCTATCACGCCGGGTGAGAGCATGATGGCGAAGTTCATCTGGAAGGTGGTGTAGTTCATGCGCCGCGCGCTGGTGATGGTCGCGGTGACTTCCTCGCCGAGGATGTCTAGGGTCATCGTGTCGCCCAGCTTGAGGTTCATGCCCGCGAGGAAGCGTTCATCGATGGAGGCCTGCGGTGCGCCACGGTAATCCGCTGGCCACCATTCGCCCTGCACGATATTGGCATTCTGAGGCGGATTCGCACCATAGCTGAGGCCACGGTCGCCGCGCACAGCCCAACGCACGTCTTCATCCACGGATTCTTCGCTGACAGGTTGACCGTTCAACGCGGTGATGCGCCCACGCACCATAGGGAACATCATGACCTTATCCTCGCCAGCCGCCTCGACAAGCAGGCTCCGCAATGGGTCGCGCTGTTCCGGCTGGATATCCATCATGAAGAGGCTGGGGGCATCGGCCTCGACCACTTCGGTGATGCGGTGCTGGAAATTCGCTTCGGTGAGGGCTACGGCGACCAGCACGGTGAGGCTGACGCCGATGGCGAGCACGACGGTTCCGGTGGTCGCGCCGGGGCGGTGGAGGTTGCCGAGCGCAAGGCGCAGCCAAGGCTGGCGCACTTTCATGCGGCTGGCAATAAGTTGCACGAGGCGCGTGCAGCCGCCAAAGACGAGGAAGGAGGCGATGGCCACGCCGACGAAACCGACGATGAAGCGCGTGTCCGTGAAATTCACAAACAAGGTGACGAGCAGAAGCACCAGCAATACGGCGATGATGGGCCAGATGCGACGGTCAGAGGGCAATGGCGTGATGCCCGCGCTGCTGCGGAAGAGCAGCGAAGGGCGGATGCCGAGCGCGCTGACCAGAGCGGGCAGGGAGAAAAGGAAGGTGATGAGCAGGCCATACCACCCCGCAAGCAGCGCAGAGCCAGCGTCGAACACCGTGCCTTCCGCGATGGGCAGCCATTGGGAGATGATGGGCAGGAAGGCCGTGACGATGGCGGCGGAAAGCACGATGCCAACCAAGCTGCCTATCACCGTCAATGCGCCGATGACCAGCACATAGACCTGCAATATCTGGCGGCGGGACGCGCCGATGGTCTTCATGACGGCGATGGTGGCGATTTTCTTCTCCATGAAGGCGCGCACGGAACTGCCGATGCCGATGCCGCCGATGAGGAAGGTGGCGAGGCCGGAGAGGGTTAGGAAGAGTGTCAACTGACCGAGGAAGCGGTCAACGGATTCGTTGCCGTCCGTGGTGGTCTTGATGCGCCATGAACCTTCGCGGAAGGTCTCTTTGACTTTGGCTTCCAGGGCTTCGACGCTGGCTGCATCATTGAAGGCGATGCGGTAATGGTGGCGGGCGAGGCTGTAGCCACTCAAGATGCCAGAACGCTCCAGCGCCGTGGGCGACAGCATCACGCGGGGGCCGAAGGTGAATATCTGCACCACGCGGTCAGGCTCGCGGGTGAGCACGGCGGCGATGGTGTAATCGGCGCTGCCGATGCTGACTTTATCGCCGATTTCCGCGTCCAGCTGCTCCAGCAGCGATTTATCGACCACGATGCTGTCCGGTGTGAAGGAGGCGGCGCGGTCTGCGCCATCGGCTAATGTCATCTCACCGATGAGCGGATAGGCTTCGTCCACCGCTTTCACTTCGACGAGCAGCGGGTTTTCGCCGTGGCGGAGCATGGCACGGGTGGTGATAACATGGGAGGTTTTGCCGAAGTATTGCAAGGCGGCGAGCTGGTCGCCTGTGGCCTCTCCGGCGGTGAGCGTCACTTCCGCATTGCCGCCGAGGAGGGAGTCTGCTTCGGCTTCCATCGCATCATTGATGGCGGCACCGAGCGTGCCGATGCTGGTGATGACGGTGATGCCCAGCACGAGACAGGCAAGGAAGGTGACGAAATGCCGCCAGCCGTGGCGCAACTCGCGCCATGCGATAGTGAGCGTGTTACCCATGGCTGTGCCTATGCGCTTCGTGGAGAGTGCCATCCTGCATCACCAACTGACGGGATGCTTTGACCGCGAGGGCTTTATCATGGGTGATGAGCACCAAGGTCGTGCCGTGTTCACGCTGAAGGCCAAAAAGCAACTCGATGATCTTCTGGCCAGTTTCGCTGTCCAGGTTCCCCGTCGGCTCATCGGCCAGCAGGATGGACGGGCGGGTGACGGTGGCGCGCGCAAGGGCGACACGCTGCTGCTCGCCGCCGGAAAGCTGGGAGGGGTAATGATCGGCGCGTTCGGCAAGGCCGAGGGCGGCGAGGGCTTCTGCTGCGCGTTCCAGCGCGTTATCCTCTCCGGCGAATTCCAACCCTAGGGCGACATTCTCGGCGGCGGTCATCGTGGGAATAAGGTGGAAATTCTGGAAGACGATGCCGACGTGCTTCTGCCGGAAGGCGGCCAGCTGGTCTTCCGAGTAATCCGAAATATCCTCACCCGCGACGATGATGCGGCCAGCGGAGGATTTCTCGACCCCAGCCAGTACCATCATAAGCGATGTCTTGCCGCTACCCGATGCGCCGACGATGCTTAAGGTCTCACCGGGTTTTACATCGAGTGAGATTTTCTGTAGGATGTTCACGGGGCCATGGGGTCCTGCAAGAACCAAAGACACATTATCCAAGGAGATTGCTGTTTTGCCTTCCATCACACTCATACGTCTTCTCTCACTCCTGTGCGTGTT
>VGDC01000281.1 GCA_016869895.1 Alphaproteobacteria bacterium | reverse complement strand
CCCATCGTCATCGCCCGGAAGCGGTTTTGAAACAAGTCGCCAAGCCCGTTGAGAAAGTGGATGATGAAATCCGCACCTTGCTCGATGATATGCTCGACACGATGTATAACGCACATGGAATCGGCCTTGCCGCCAATCAGGTGGGCGTGCTGAAGCGCGTCATCGTGGTGGATGTCGCAGAACGCGAAGGCCATGAACGCGGTCAGCCGATGAAATTCGTGAACCCTGAAATCATCTCCGCATCGCCGGAAATGAGCGTCTATCAGGAAGGCTGCCTTTCTCTGCCGCAACAGTATAGCGATGTGGAACGTCCCGCCGAAGTCACTGTGCGCTATCTGGACGAGAACGGAAAGCAGCAGGAACTGCATGCGACCGGCATTCTCGCCACCTGCATCCAACACGAAATCGACCACATCAACGGCGTGCTCTTTGTGGATCACATCTCAAAACTTAAACGCGATATGATTATCAAAAAACTCGAAAAAGCAAAAAAACGTGGTGATTTCGTCGATATTTACGCGCCGCATGATCATCACCACGATCACCATCATGTGCACGGTGAACACTGCAATCATTGATGCGGAGGGATTCATCCATGTCCCTTAAAGTGGTTTTCATGGGCACGCCCGAATTCGCTGTGCCTGCGCTGCGTGGCTTGCTGGACAGCGAATTTCAGGTGGTCGGCGTTTATTCCCAGCCGCCCCGCCCCGCCCATCGCGGTCAGAAACTCACCCCTTCGCCTGTGCATCGATTAGCGGAAGAGCGCGGCGTTCCCGTGTTCACGCCCGTGAATTTCAAAACGCCGGAATCGGTGGACGAACTCAAGGGTCTTGGTGCAGATATTGCTGTGGTCGCGGCTTATGGGCTGTTGCTGCCGAAATCCGTGCTGGAAGCTTTTCCGAAAGGCTGCGTGAATATCCATCCTTCTGCCCTGCCGCGTTGGCGTGGTGCTGCGCCCATCCACCGCACCGTGCTGGCGGGTGATGCCCAAACGGAAATCTGCATCATGCAGATGGATGAAGGGCTGGATACGGGCGCGGTGCTGACCCGCAAGACGTATCCCCTTCCAGCAAACATCACCACGGGCAAGCTGCACGATTACCTTGCTGAAGAGGCTGCGCCGCTGCTGCTTTCCACCATGCGCGAAATCGCAGCTGACACTGCTGTCGCAACGCCCCAAGCGGCGGATGGCGTCACCTACGCCCAGAAAATCAGCAAAGCGGAAGCGGCCATCGATTGGGTGAAATCCGCTGTCGAGATAGACCGTCAGGTGCGCGGGCTGAACCCTTATCCTGTGGCGGTCTGCACCCTCGGCGGTGAGCCGCTAAAAATCTGGGAATGCACCGTCGAAACCGGAATCGGCAAGGCCGGAACGATTGTGGACGACCGCCTCGGCATCGCTACCGGCGAAGGCATCCTGCGCCCGACCATCGTTCAACGCGCTGGCAAGAAGCCGATGTCCACCGAAGAATTTTTGCGCGGCACCCCCGTCTCCTCCGGCACGGTGGTCAGCTGATGCCACGCTACAAGCTTATCGTCGAATATGACGGCACCCATATCTTCGGTTGGCAGCGGCAGGTAGACACCCCCACCGGGCAAGGGTTTCTGGAAAAAGCCATCGAGGATTTCTGCGGTGAGGTTGTCACTGTGCATTGCGCTGGCCGCACCGATGCAGGTGTTCACGCTACAGGACAGGTCGTGCATTTCGACTTGGTGAAGGAATGGGATGCTTTCCGCGTCATGGACGCATTGAACGCCCATTTAAGGTTCACCCCCCTATCCGTGCTGCACACAGAGTTGGTTGGCGAAGACTTCCATGCCCGCTTCTCTGCGGTTGGCCGACGTTACGTCTACCGCATCATCAATCGCCGCGCTCCCTTGACCATCGATGCGAACCGCGCATGGCAGGTGACTGCGCCGCTCAATGTCGCCGCCATGCAGGATGCCGCGCAGATTTTGGTCGGCACGCATGATTTCTCGAGCTTCCGCGCCAGCGAATGCCAGAGTAAATCCCCCGTGAAAACACTGGATGAACTGCGCTTCGAATCGAACGGAAATGAAATCCTGATGCATACCGCCGCGCGCTCGTTCCTGCACCACCAAGTGCGTAACATGATAGGCACTTTAGTCATGGTAGGACAGGGAAAATGGGATAAAACGAATCTTAAGGAAGCTTTAGATGCGAAGAATCGCAGCAAAGGGGGGCCGACTGCACCACCTGACGGGTTATACCTCACCCACGTCTATTACTGATCATCTTCCGATGATCCACCTTCGATCTGCGACATCATCTCATTGTAAGCATCACGGTTGCCCGTTTTGGGCTCGTTGGAAATGCGGCGCGAACGGCCATCTCTGCCATATCCGCTGACGCGATTACCATAAGTATCGTAAAGCTCTTCGTCATCATATTCGTCGGAATAGCGCCCACCCAGCTGATTAGAATAGATTCCGCGTGGAGAATCAGCGTAACGCCCCTCATTATAACGGCGGCTGGTGCGCAGATAGCTGCGATCCGTCTCGTAATCATCCACGGAAGTATCTTCTTCCGGCTCTTCGCCCATCATTTCGCGATAAGCATCTGCATTGGCACGACGGCTTCTGTTGTCACGCTCAACGTTTCTGATGCCACGGCTGTTCTCTTCGCTGCCGCGGTATCCACCCGCACGTGCATAAGGATCGACATCTTCTTCTGTCGCGTCTGAACCGCGATATTTCACGCTGGGATCGATGATAGGTTTACCATCCTCATCCAAGGATGCTTCTTCCTGTTCCGCGGTGGTTGCACTGGGTGGCGCATGCTCATACAGCCCTGTGACAGGGTTGAATGTATAGGCACTTGTGCCTTTCACAGGCACTTTCCGAGCCATGATCTCCGCTTCACTCTGGAAAGCTGGAGATGTGTAG
>VGDC01000280.1 GCA_016869895.1 Alphaproteobacteria bacterium | reverse complement strand
GCAAGCCGATGATGGTCAATACGATGGATACCTCGACGAGGGTGAAACCTTTTTGACGGGAAAATTGGGGCATAGGGCACTCCTGAAGTTGCAAGGATAGTCTAGACGCTACCCGCTAAAAGCACAAGTTTGTGATTCTATTGCGCGATGGTCGCCTATCCTTTATGACAGACCCATGCCGACAGACATCCGTTTCTATCACCTGACCGATACGCCGCTAGAGCGCGCCCTGCCCCAGCTGCTGGAGAAGGCTTACGGCGGGAAATTCCGCACTCTTGTGAAGACCGCCGATGCGGAAAGCGCGAAGGCGATGGATTCCCTGCTCTGGGCCTATGACGAAGCCTCCTTCCTGCCCCATGGATTGGCGAGCGACAAGAACGCCGCTGAACACCCCATCCTCATCACCTCAACCCATGAGAATACCCATGGCGCGACGCTGCTCGCCGTGACCGATGGCTCCCTCACTCCCTCCCCCGAATCCTTCCAGCGCGTGCTCGACATCTTCCACGAGGACGACCGCGATGCCGCCCGCGAACGCTGGAAAACCTATAAGGATGCCGGTCACGCGCTGCAGTATTGGCAGCAGACCGACACAGGATGGACGCAGAAAGCGTAACAAAACCGTCATTTGAAGCCTTGCCGCATCGCGGTTATACTGGCTGAAACATCAGGAGAACCGCCATGAAGACCTATGAATACGCTGAAAATTCCCCCATCACCCGTGTGGAATTCCGTCAGGGCATGAGCGGTCAGGAAGCGGTCATCTTCCCCTCCACCGAAGTCAAATCCCACAACACGGTCACCCTGCCGGATGCACTGCGTAAACAAGGCTTCTCCGCAGAACTCGGCGTTTCCGGCCGCGAACCCGTGTTGAAAGTCAAAGGCTTCACCGATGCATCGCAGGTGCTCGACACCATCACCGCGCAGAAGCTTGGCTCTCCCGTGGCCGAGCGCGGCGAAGGCAAATTCGCCTCTGCGGTCACGGCTTCCCGTCAGGGCGCGGGTGAACGCAGCCGCTGATTCACTTCATTCTTTTCAGCCCGCCTTTTTGTGTATATAGGTGATGCACCAAAAGGACAGCTTCTCTATGACTTCGCTCCAAGACACCATCGCCCAACGGCGCACCTTCGCCATCATCTCGCATCCCGACGCGGGCAAGACCACGCTCACCGAGAAACTGCTGCTTTTCGGGGGTGCGATTCAGATGGCGGGGATGGTGAAAGGCAAAAAAGACCAGAAATCCGCCACATCGGACTGGATGAGCATCGAGAAGGAGCGCGGCATATCCGTCACCGCCTCGGTCATGACCTTCGAATACGGCGGACGCACCGTCAACCTGCTCGACACCCCCGGCCATAAGGACTTCTCGGAAGACACCTACCGCACGCTGACCGCCGTGGATTCGGCGGTGATGGTGCTGGACGCCGCGAAAGGCATCGAGGAACAGACCCGTAAGCTCTTCGAGGTTTGCCGCCTGCGTGACATGCCCATCATCACCTTCATCAACAAGATGGACCGCGAGGCGCAAGAGCCTTTTAACCTGCTCGACGAAATCGAGAAGACCCTCGCGCTTGACGTCACCCCCGTGACATGGCCGATCGGCATGGGCAACCAGTTCAAAGGGTGCTACGACCTGATTCAGGACACCCTCTACCTCTTCGAGACCGGCCATGGCGACCGCCTGCAGGAAGGCTTGCTGTTCAAAGGTGTGGACGACCCGAAACTCGATGAGATCATCCCCGCCAAGGAACTCGCCATTTTCCGCGAGGAAGTGGAGATGGTGCGCGCCTTGTGCAAACCATGGGACAGGGAAGCTTACCTCGAAGGCCATCTGACCCCCGTGTTCTTCGGTTCGGCGCTGAACAACTTCGGCGTGCGGGAACTGCTGAATGCCATCTGCGAACGCGCACCCGAACCGCGAAATCAGAAGGCAATCGAGCGCGAAATCGACACAAAAGAGTCGAAATTCACCGGATTTGTGTTCAAAATCCAAGCGAATATGGACAAAAATCATCGCGACCGCATCGCCTTCGTGCGCATCTGTTCTGGTGTGTACAAACGTGGCATGAAGGTGTTGCACGTCCGCAGTGAAAAACAACTCGCGCTGAATAACCCCGTGTTGTTCTTGGCGCGAGAGCGTGAACTGGCGGAAGAGGCTTTCCCTGGCGATATCCTCGGCATCCCGAACCATGGCAACCTGAATATCGGCGACACGCTCACTGAAGGTGAACAGCTGCATTTCACGGGCATTCCCAGCTTCGCGCCGGAGCTGTTCCAGCGCGTGGTGTTGCTTGACCCGATGAAGACCAAACAGCTCAAGAAAGCCTTGGAGCAGCTGGCGCAGGAAGGTGCGTCACAGATTTTCAAGCCGCTCAACGGCAGCGATTGGATCATCGGGGTAGTCGGCCAGCTGCAGTTCGATGTCATCGCCGCGCGCCTGAAGGAAGAATACGGCGTGCAGGGTCGCTTCGAGGGTGTGCCCTTCCGCGCCGCGCGTTGGGTCGTGGGCAAGGATGGGCAGGAACTGAGCGAGGAAGACCTGCGGGAATTCCGAAGCAAGCACCAGCACAATATCGCTGAGGATGTCTATGGCGCGCTGACCTATCTTGCGCCCAACGACTGGCACTTGCAGCGCATTCAGGAAGACTTCCCCAAGCTGGCCTTCGCCAAGACCCGCGAACATCAGGGGTAGGGGGAAGCGATGACGTCCGTTACTTAAAAGTGTCGTCTATTTTGGCGCGGTCGTAATCCAATATCCAATCATTGAAGCTGTGGTAATATTCCTGCAAAGACTTCTTATCATTAGCGACCAAATCCAATCCACGGTAGTCGTACGGCCAAGCAATAATTGCGCTGTCATAATCAATAAAATACGTTTCAAAATCCGCAGTTGGCTTTACACCGCAATCTTTTG
>VGDC01000279.1 GCA_016869895.1 Alphaproteobacteria bacterium | reverse complement strand
GGCGCAGCGGCGACAGGGACATCATCCACAGGCACCGGTTCACCCGCGGCAGGAGCATAGGAATAACCGGTCTCCATCTCGTGACGGACGATGGCCGACAAGATGGTGTTCAGCGTCGCGCTGTTGTTGGTGTCACGCGCCACATCGGCGGCGGTCTTGCCCATGTTGTTGGTGATATACGGATCAGCGCCGACACCCAGCAGGATGCGCGCGGATTCACGCGAACCGGAACGCGCCGCGAGGATGAGCGGTGTGTCGCCGTTCACATCCGCGACGTTCACATCGCCACCCGCCTGAATCAATGCGGCGAGCGTGTCGGTCTGGTTGTTCTCGGAAGCCACATGCAGCGCGGTGCGGCCGCTCAGCGTGGGGATGTTGATCACCGCACCATGGTTGATGAGCGCGGAGGTATAGGCGTGATTCTTGGTCAACACCGCCTGCATCAGCGGGGTATTGCCGTTGACGTCAGGCGCGTTGGGGTCTGCGCCCATCTCCAGCAGGGCATTGGCGATGTCCATACGGTCGGAGAGCATAGCGTATTGCAGTGCCGTCAGGCCTTTCGCGCCATTGGCGTTCACATCCACATTCCGGCCAAGCAGCATGCGCACCACGTTCTTCGAACCGTTACGCACCGCATAGGTCAACAGGGTATCGCCCTCAGGGTTGCGCATTTCAGTGGAACGGCCGGTCTGCAGGAGGGTGCGGACAACGTTGGTGTTGTCGGCAGCGACCGCGAGGAAAAGCTGCTCGTCGTAATCACGCTCATACTGCGCGACGGGCAAGTGACGGTTATCGCGGCTGTATTCTTTCTTATAGACGCTGGGGGAGAGACGGTATTCTTTCGGCAAAGCCACCAGCTTCGGCTGCGGCTTCTTCTTGGGCTTTTTCGCTTCTTCAGCTTTCTTCGCTTCTGCCTCTTCCTGCTCTTTCTTAATGCGCGCCTGTTCTTCCGCAGTCACGACGGGTAATTCCGGCAGAGCGGGTGCTGCGACGGGGGTATCCTCATTGAAGAGGTTGTTCAGCAGCTCATCATTGGTGATGTTATCGCTGATGGGAGCAGGCACAGGCGGCGGGGTCTGCTGTTCACGGGCGATGGCTTCGCGCAGTTCGGCTTCACGCTGAACATCAGCGGCTTTTGTCGGCTCACCTTCCGCATCCATGATGCCCACATTACCATCGGGGCTGTTATCCCCATGATTATCAGGATAGAAGTTATCATTGGTTGCTGGAGCAGCGGGTGCTGCAGGCTCTGCAGTGCCGGGCAAGGGCGGCAAGGTAGGAAGCGGAGGAATGGCGGAAGCATCGACGGTGCCGGGCGCAGGAATCGCTACTTCACCGGGGGCGGCGGTTGGCTGCGCCGCATCATTGCCGACAAGGCCGGGGGCTGCACTCAGCGAGCCGCCGTTCTCCATGGCGCGCTGCTGCTCCAGAATCGCTTTCTCGTGATCCTCTGCCGTGGCGGGAGCGGCGGGTTCATCGCTGAACTCGACAGCCGCCGCACTCGTCGGAGCGGGAGCAGCCGTGCCGGATGCATAGGCCACGCCACTGGAGGCGATGACGGTCGTCACCAGCAGGGAAAGAAGTCTTTTATTCAGCGATACAATGTTCATAGCACACCCAAATATATGACCCGCTGCGCGGGATTCTGATTCGTATCTTTGCTTATTCTTCAAGAGAAGCGGAGACGCGCTGCACTTCACGCTGCACTTCCTGCTGCACGATGGCGGGCAGGTTCGCGTCCAGCCAATCCTTCAACATGGGACGGAGCAGATGCATGACCAATCCTTCCACCGTATCGCCGGAGACGAACGGCATCGCGCCGAAACCACCGGCGGAGGAATGGCGCAGGGCGCGCATGGCCTCGGCGGAAGCGGCGATGCTGACGCGCGAGACCAGACCGTCATCTTCCGAAACAGGCTGGGGCGCAGCTTTACGGGGTGCAGGCTTGGGCGCGGCGGCTTTCACGGGCTTAGGCGCAGGTTCGGGTTCTGGCTCAGCCTCGACTTCGGGCTCCGGCTCGGGCAGATCGGGGGCGGAAAGCGCACTATCGATGCGGCTGAACACGTCGCCGTCATCTTCAAGGTTCACAACGGAACCATCGTCCTGCACAGCATCGGTCAATTCCAGCACGTCAGACTCGGCGACATCGATGTCGCCCGCCGATACTGCGGGAGGATTATCGTTCTCTTCCGCGATGATCTTGCGGATGGACTGGAGGATCTCCTCCATTGACTGATCGCCGCCTGCGGGCTCTGGATTTTTGGTTTTGGGGTTAGCCGCCATTCAATTCGCCAATCCGATTAAATTTTCTCTTCCACTATAAGGTAATATCGTGGCGAGGAAATTTTTGCAAGGCTGCTAAAACCCTATCGGACGGAATTTTACCCTTTCGAAGTTCTCTTCGGGGTTGTAAACGACCACATCCATGTTCAGGGACTGGGGATTCAGGCGGCCTGTTTCGGCCAGAATCGCGTAGGAGGAGACGACCTCATCCCGCTGTGCCCGCACGAGGCCTACCCGCGCCACATAAAGCTCCTGCTCGGCATCCAGCACATCCAGAACGGTGCGCGCCCCGTATTTCTGTTCCTGTTTCACCCCGTCCAACACCTGCTCGGCGGAGCGGATGGCAGTCACATAAGCGCGGATGGAGGCCTGACTGGTCTGATACCCCTCCCACGCCCGCACCACACGGGCGGTCGTTTCGTTCTGGGCATCCAGCGCGTCGAACTTGGCGCGCTCGCGCTGCATCCGCGCTTCACGCACACGGGCGTATTCCGCGCCGGATTGATAGAGCGGCACGTTCACATTCACCAGCACGGCATCGTTATCATAATCCGCATTACCGAAAACACCGCCCACGCCTTCTTCACGGCGCATATAGCCTTGTAGGGAAACGGTGGGCAGCAAATCCGCCTTCTGCGCGCTGACCTGCTT
>VGDC01000278.1 GCA_016869895.1 Alphaproteobacteria bacterium | reverse complement strand
GCATCGTGCCCGCCGCACCCGGTTTCTTGCGCCATCTGCGCGCTTTGTGCGATAAGCATGATGCCTTGCTGGTCTTCGACGAAATCCAATCCGGCATGGCGCGCACCGGCCATTTCCTCGCCTATGAAGCGGAAGAAGGCGTGCAGCCCGATGTCGTCACCCTCGCCAAAGCCCTTGGTTGCGGCATTCCCATCGGCGCGATGCTGGTTGGCGAGCGGGCGGAGAACGTCCTCCAGTTCGGCAGCCACGGCTCGACCTTCGGCGGCAACCCCATCATGGCGAATGTCGCCCTTGCCGCGCTAGGCAAGCTGCAATCGCCCGAAATCATCGCGAACGTCACCCGCCAGTCGGATGCGCTATTCTCCGCCCTTCGCCGCATGGGCGAAGAGCTTGGCATCTTCACCGAAGTCCGTGGTCGTGGCCTCATGGTCGGCGCGGTACTGAAAGAGCAGTGGCATGGCAAGGCGGGCGACATCACTGAAGTCTGCCGCCAGCATGGCGTGCTTGTGCTTGTCGCAGGGCCGAACGTGCTGCGTTTCCTCCCTGCCCTCACCATCACCGATGAAGAAATGGCCGATGGCCTCAAGCGTGTCGAAAGCGGCCTGAAAGCCTATCTCGCGCAAGCATAAAGGATATTCCATGCAGCTTTACCAGCCCCATCTGGACTGGATAGCAAGCCAGCAATCGGCCATGCTGGAACGCACCATCCTCTGGGCGCAGATCAACTCCGGCAGCTTCAATCCGGAAGGCTTAGGCGCGATGGCGGATGCGCTTGAGTCGGCTTTCATGGCCTTGCAGCCTGATTCCGTGGAGCGGCTTGACCTCGCGCCACAGCAATCGGTGGACAGCAAAGGCGTGCTGAAAGAGCGTCCATTGGGGCAACTCCTGCGCTTCCGCAAACGCGCGGATGCACCGCTGAAAGTGGTGCTCACGGGTCACTACGACACGGTCTATCCCGTCAATCACACCTTCCAGAACTGCACGGCTATCGATGCACTCACCACCAATGGGCCCGGTGTGGCGGATATGAAAGGCGGCATCGTCGTGATGCTCCATGCCCTGCTCGCGCTGGAGCGCAGCCCTTGGGCGGATGCCATCGGCTGGGAAGTGCTGCTGAATCCGGATGAGGAAATCGGCTCGACAGGCTCTGCGCCTTATCTTTCCGAGGCCGCACGCCGCAACGATTTCGGCCTCACCTACGAACCCTCCCTGCCCGATGGGACACTCGCTGGCGCGCGCAAAGGCAGCGGCAATTTCTCCGCCGTCGTCCGTGGCCGCGCCGCCCATGCGGGTCGTGACCCGCATCTCGGTCGCAACGCCATCGTTGCCTTGTCGGAGTTGATACTCGCCGTTAATGCCCTGAACGGCCAGAAAGCGGGGTTGACCGTGAACCCCGGTCGCATCGAGGGCGGCGGGCCTGTCAATGTCGTGCCTGACCTCGCTATCTGCCACTTCAACATCCGTGTCGAGAACGCCGATGAGCAGACCTTCGCGCTCGAAGCCCTCAAAAAGCTGGAGCAGGAATTCTCGCAGAAAGACGGCATTTCCCTGCATATCCATGGCGGTTTCACCCGCCCTCCGAAGACACTCACTCCCGCCAACCACGCACTTTTCGATTTCATCAAGCAAAGTGGCGCGCTGCTCGGCCTTTCCTTGCAGGAAAAACCCACGGGCGGCTGCTGTGATGGCAACAACCTCGCCGCCGCTGGCCTGCCCAATGTCGATACCCTCGGCGTGCGCGGCGCGAATATCCACAGTGCAGACGAGTACATGATAAACGCGAGCCTCACCGAACGCGCTCAGCTTTCCGCCCTGCTGCTTTTGCGCTTCGCCTCTCAGGAAATCGTCTGGAATCATCAAAAAAGTGCATAAAAAACGCACCAAAAACACAAGAAAAATGGCTTAAAACGCACCAAAAACGAGCAAAAAAAGAGAGTTTTTTACACGTATGTTGATACGCCCCGTCCATCACGACGACCTCCCCCAACTCCTGAAACTGGCTCACAAAGCCGGTGTGGGGATGTTGTCCCTCCCTGCGGATGAAGCAGCGTTGCAGAAGAAGATAACCACTTCAATCGCAAGCTTTTCCGGCACTTATGAGCGCCCCAACGAAGAAGCGTTCCTCTTTGCGATGGAGGATACTGACACCGGAGAACTCGTTGGAACGACAGGCATTTTCGCGCATGTCGGCCTTTCCCGCCCCTTCTATTCCTATAAACTCTCCACGCTCGTGCAAGCCAATAGCGAACAAGGAATTTATGCGCGCCACCACGTCCTCCACATGGTGAACGATTACACGAACGTCACCGAAATCGGCGCGTTGTTCCTGCTGCCGGAATATCGCCGTGATGGGCTTGGAAGCTTGCTTTCCCGCTGCCGATATCTCCTCATCGCCGAGTTTCCCCATCTGTTCGATGATACCGTCATCGCGGAAATCCGCGGTGTGAATGATGATGCAGGCGGCGCACCGTTCTATGATGCGCTGGCCGCCCATTTCTTCCAGATGACCTACGCCGAAGCCGAGCATATCAGCGCGACACAGGGCAACCAGTTCATCGCGGATTTAATGCCGCGCTATCCCATCTACGTGAACCTGCTGCCGAAAGCCGCGCAAGATGTCATCGGCAAACCGCTCAAAGCCTCGGAAGCAGCGATGAAACTGCTGATGCGCGAAGGGTTCAGCTGGGAGGATTATGTGGATGTGTTCGATGCTGGCCCGACATTGCAGGCCGACCGCGCGAACATCCGCGCCATCCAGCGCAGCGTGAAACTCAAAGTCTGCGAAATCATCGAAAGCGTCTCCGATGGTGATAGCTACATGATCTGCAACGCGCGGATGCCGGAGTTCCACATCTGCCTCGACAGACTGGAAGTCGCCCCCGAAGGGGTCATCATCAGCCGCGCTACTGCCCGAAAACTCAACGTGGAGATAGGCGAT
>VGDC01000277.1 GCA_016869895.1 Alphaproteobacteria bacterium | reverse complement strand
CAGTCGAAGCGAAAGCCGCTCCTGCGCCGGAAGCCAAAAAACCTGCGGGTAAGAAAGTGGAAGCGGTGGCCGATGACGGTGCCGAGAAGCCCATCAATCCTGCCATCATCAAGAAACTGCTGGCGCTGGGCAAGGCGAAGGGCACGCTTTCCGTGGATGTCGTCAACGCCGCGCTGCCTGCCGACCAGTATTCCATCGAGCAGATTGAGTCGGTGATGAGCGCGTTCAGCGATGCGGGCATCACCATCTCCGATGACGAAGTGCCTGCCGACGAGGACACCGAGGAAGCCGCCGCCGAGTTGGACGAAGACGGCGAAGAACGCGCCGAAGTCGAGACGGGTGGTCGTTCCGATGACCCTGTGCGCATGTATCTGCGCGAGATGGGCGATGTGGAACTGCTCTCCCGCGAAGGCGAGATCGAAATCGCCAAACGCATCGAATCCGGCCGCGAAGCCATCATCGGCTCGCTCTGCGAAAGCCCCAAAGTGATGCGCCAGATTCTCCAGTGGCGTGACGACCTTGTGAACGGCAACCTGCTGCTGCGCGACCTCGTGGATATGGATACGTCCTATGGTGAAGGCGAGCCGGAAGGCGGCCTCGACACGGGCATCGACAAAGCCGCGCTGGAATCCGCCAAGGCCGCCGCCAAAGAGAAGGCCGCCAAGGAGAAAGCCGCGAAAGAGGCGGAAAAAGAGAAACTCGCCAAGGAAAAGGCCGCAAAAGAAAAAGAGAAAGAGAAGAAGGCCAAAGCCGAAGCCGCCAAGAAAGGCAAAGCCGCGAAGAAATCCGCCAGCGAAGACGATGATGACTTCGAGGAAGAGCTGGAGGACGAGGAAGAGGATTTCGAGGAGGAGCTGGAGGAAGAGGCTTCCGCCGATGAAGAGGACGACGAGGACGAATACGCCGGTTCTATGTCCTTGGCTGTGATGGAGAACCTGCTGATGCCGCGCATCCTCGCGTCGCTCGATGAATTCGCCACCGTCAGCAAGAAAATCCGCAGCTTGCAGGATAAACGCCTTTCCGCTGATGCCGCCGATGGCAAATTCACCGAGAAAGACCAGACGACCTTCAAGAACCTGCGCCAGCAGCTCATCGAAATCATGCTCAGCGTGCATTTCAGCAACGCGCGCGTCGAAGGCCTGATGGAGAAGCTTTACGTCAACAACAAGCGCCTCTTCCAGCTGGAAGCGAAGCTGATGCGCCTCGGCGAGAAGCACGGCGTTTCCCGCAAGAGCTTCCTCGACCATTACACCGGCACGGAAATCGACCCTGAGTGGGTTTCCCGCATGGCGAATTCCAAGGAAAAAGGCTGGAAAGACTTCATTGCCAAGGAACGCGCGGCCATCGACGAACTGCGCGAAGAAGTCGCCGCTGTCACCCGCGAAGAAAGCCTGAACATCACCGAATACAAACGCATCGTGAATGCAGTGCAGCGCGGTGAACGCGACGAGAAACGCGCGAAGCAGGAGATGATCGAGGCGAACCTGCGTCTGGTGATCTCCATCGCGAAGAAATACACCAACCGTGGTCTGCAGTTCCTTGATTTGATTCAGGAAGGCAACATCGGCCTGATGAAGGCCGTGGACAAGTTCGAATACCGCCGTGGTTATAAGTTCTCGACTTACGCCACATGGTGGATCCGTCAGGCCATCACCCGCTCCATCGCGGATCAGGCGCGCACCATCCGTATTCCGGTGCATATGATCGAGACGATCAACAAAATCGTCCGTACCTCGCGTCAGATGCTGCACGAGATCGGCCGCGAGCCGACGCCGGAAGAGCTGGCCGAGAAGCTGGGTATGCCGCTCGATAAAGTGCGCAAGGTGATGAAAATCGCCAAAGAACCCGTTTCGCTCGAAACCCCGATCGGTGATGAGGAAGATTCGCATCTGGGTGATTTCATCGAGGACAAGAACGCGATTCTGCCGCTGCAGGCCGCTATCCACTCCAACCTGCGCGAGACGACGACCCGCATCCTCTCCAGCCTCACGCCCCGTGAAGAGCGCGTGCTGCGTATGCGCTTCGGCATCGGCATGAACACCGACCACACGCTTGAGGAAGTCGGCCAGCAGTTCAGCGTGACCCGCGAACGTATCCGTCAGATCGAGGCGAAGGCGTTGCGTAAACTCAAGCATCCGACCCGCTCGCGCAAACTGCGCAGCTTCCTGGATAACTAAGAGGAGCGAAGCCAGCAGGCTGAGTCAGCCTTGAGCTTTGCGAAGCAAAACCGCCCCCATGAAAATCAGGAGATTTTCATGGGGCAAAAAAAGAGATTGTTATGGCTCCCATCGGCACCAAATTGCACACGCTGTTCCATGGCAAATTCGTCGGCGAAGACGAGTTCGGCAATAAATATTACGAACTCCGCAAAGCCCCGAAGACCGGCCGCCGCACCCGCTGGGTGATTTATAACGGCATCGCGGAAGCATCCAAAATCCCTGCCGCATGGCACGGTTGGATGCACTACACCCATGACAAACCCATGACCACCGAGGAATCCCGCCGTTGGCCGTGGCAGAAGCAGCACCTGCCGAACCTCACCGGCACGCGTCATGCCTATATGCCGAACGGCCATATCCTCAAGGGTGGCGAGCGCGACCGCGCTATCTCCGATTATCAGGCCTGGAAGCCGTGAACGTAAGAAACTGAAGGAAATACCATGAACCGCAGCCTTATCGAAACCGTCATGGGCGCCGTCGTCCTCATCGTCGCCGTCATCTTCGTGTTGTTCGTGTACGATAAACGCACCGTTGCCACCGGCGATGGCTATGATGTCGTGGCGTCCTTCGACAATATCACCGGCATCTCCGCCGGCAGCGATGTGCGCCTCGGCGGCATCAAGGTGGGCACCGTCACCGCGCTGACGCTGAACACCGAGACCTATCGCCCCAAAGTCGTGCTGCGCCTGAAGCCTGACGTGAAACTGCCGGATGATTCCTCCA
>VGDC01000276.1 GCA_016869895.1 Alphaproteobacteria bacterium | reverse complement strand
TCGCGGGTGCGCCCGATGGCGGCGAACATCTTGTCGAGCAACCGTCCGGTGATGCCACTAAAGGGGGTGCCCTCGCGGTCGTCGTCGCTGTCCGGTGCATCACCGATGAGCATCAGGCCGGAATCGGGGTTGCCATCGGCGAAGAGGGTGTTCGTGGCGAGTTTCTTCAGGGCGCAGCCTTCAAAAGCGTGAACCGCATCGCGCAGTTCCTCCAATGTCGTGCAGGCATCGGCAGCGGCGCGTGCGGCGGCGATGAGCGCTGCCGTGCCTTGCGACGTATAGATGGGCGCGGCTTCAGCCACGGGTGCTTCAGCCTTGGGGGAGGCCATGGGCGCGCTGATGATTTTAGCCACGGGAGGAGGCGGCGGTGCGGCATCGAAGGCGAACCAGTCGGCGGGTGAATCGCCGATGGTGTCTTCCACGCCCGCTTCGGCCAGCCATTGCAATGCGGCGATGGCTTCCTGCGGGGAAAGTGTGTTTTCGGATGGGTGATGCATGGTTTAATGTATAAAAGCAGACAATGTAATTTACAAGTGCGCGTCATTGGGGTTTTAATTATCTCATAATAAAACAAACACACGGGATGCATGATGAGTGAATTGAATACAGCTGGGCAAGACCCCGCTATCGAGACGCCAGAATACGAGACAATGGAATGCGATGTATTGGTGGTAGGCGCAGGGCCGGCAGGGCTTTCAGCCGCCATCCGCCTTAAGCAGCTGAATCCCGCGCTGGAAGTCATCGTCGTTGAGAAAGGCTCGGAAGTCGGCGCGCATACGCTTTCGGGCGCATGCCTTGAGCCGCGCTCCTTAAACGAACTCATCCCCGATTGGAAAGACAAAGGCGCGCCGCTCAACGTGCCCGTGGAGAAAGATGAATTCCTGTTTCTCTCCGAAAAAAGCAGCATCAAAATGCCCAATCCCCCGCAGATGCATAATAAGGGGAATTACATCATCAGCCTCGGCAATTTCGCCCGCTGGCTGGCAGGGCAGGCGGAATCGCTCGGTGTACAGGTCTTCGCGGGTTTTGCGGCGGCGGATGTCATCATCGAGGATAACGCAGTGAAAGGCATTCTCACCGGAGCATTCGGCATTGACCGCGAAGGCAAGCGCAAACCGTCCTATCAGCCGCCCATGGCGCTTCGCGCGAAATACACCGTATTTGCAGAAGGTTGCCGTGGCTCGCTTTCCCTGCGCCTCATGGAGCAGTTCAAACTGCGCGAGGGCGTAGACCCGCAGACCTTCGCCATCGGTATCAAAGAATTGTGGGAAGTGAAGCCGGAGAACCATCGCCTCGGCACGGTCACGCACACTATCGGCTGGCCTGTTGCGCATGATACCTACAGCGGCTCGTTCATTTACCACGCCGAGAATAACCAAATCGCCATCGGCCTTGTCGTCGGGCTGGATTACACTAATCCCTTCCTCGACCCCTACCGCGAATTCCAGAAGTTCAAGACCCACCCCACAGTCAGCAAGCTGTTGGAAGGCGCGAAACGCATCTCTTACGGCGCGCGCGCCTTGACGGAAGGTGGGTTACAGTCCATTCCGAAACTCGCGTTCAACGGTGGCGTGTTGGTGGGTTGCGCGGCGGGCTTCATGAACGTGCCGAAAATCAAGGGCACGCATACCGCCATGAAAACGGCCATGCTCGCGGCAGAAGGCATCGCGGCGGCCATCGCCGAAGGAAGGCAAGGCGATGAAGTAGCGGCTTATCCAGAATCCTTCCGGAAATCATGGGTGTATGACGAATTGTTCGCCGTGCGCAACATCCGCCCGTCTTTCCATAAAGGCCTGTTGGCTGGGCTGCTCTATTCGGCGGTGGATACCTATCTCTTCCGTGGCAAAGCGCCGTGGACGCTGCATCACAAGCCGGATCACACGCAGCTCAAGAAAGCTTCGGAAAGCAAGCGTATCGACTATCCCAAGCCTGACGGCGTGTTGACATTCGACCGTATGTCCTCGGTGTTCCTGTCGAACACCAACCACGAGGAAGACCAGCCCTGTCACTTGACGCTGAAGGATAAATCCATCCCCATCGCGGTGAATCTGGCGGAATATGACGCGCCGGAGCAGCGTTATTGCCCTGCGGGTGTCTATGAGATCGTGGTGGAGAATCAGCAGCCGCGCTTGCAGATAAACGCGCAGAACTGCGTGCATTGCAA
This sequence comes from Alphaproteobacteria bacterium, assembly GCA_016869895.1. Taxonomy (GTDB): domain Bacteria; phylum Pseudomonadota; class Alphaproteobacteria; order Rickettsiales; family VGDC01; genus VGDC01. The sequence continues at coordinate 786 of VGDC01000276.1, read as the reverse complement.
AACCTGCGACATCAAAGACCCGACGCAGAATATCGTCTGGGTCACGCCCGAAGGCGGCGGTGGGCCGAACTATCCCAATATGTAAGTGAAGCTTGTCGGCAGTGCTGTGTTTTCGTCAGAGCCACTCGGCTGGCTAACGCACAACAAAAGTGAAAAGCTTGAATGTCAAATTACAGACGCGAAAAAGCAGCGTCAGGCAAGGCCATGACGCTGCTTCGATTCGGCTATTCCGGCAATTAGATGCTCTGGAAAGGAATCGGCTGTTTCGTGCGTGGGTCGATCACCAGCTTACCGTCTTCAAAGGTAGCGGCCATGTAACGACGGTTCTCGTCGATGAACATGCACGGTTTGATTTTCTTGCCGTCAAAAGTTTTCACGCGGGTGTCGCGGTTACGATTGAGTGGGTTATTTTTACTGCTCATTTGACTTCACTTCCATTGTCACTGGGGCTATAATAGCGCTTTCAAGACTCGGCATTCTATTCAAAGAAATGCTTGAGGCAAGCTATTTTTTGTCTATTCCAGCCCTTTTTTAGCGAAATGCCCATCATTCCATGACTTCCCCTGAACAGCCCAACGCGCCCAAACCTGCCACGCCCACCGCTTCCCGTAAAAAGGGACAGTTGCTTTTCTGGCAGGTGGTCATCGGCGTTGCGGCCTTCGCCGCGCTCGTCAGCGGGCTGGACGCGAACAAACGCATCGATTCCTTCAACGAGGCCACTAATGCACAGCGCATCCGCGGCGGTCAGGAAAGCGTCACCGGAAGCTACCTCGCCGGTCGCTTCGC
>VGDC01000275.1 GCA_016869895.1 Alphaproteobacteria bacterium | reverse complement strand
ATGCGCTACTCATGGCGAGTTGCATCGGCCTTGCAGCATGCACACTTGGGCCCGATTATTCCGTCCCTGCCTCGCCCATCGCCGAAGACAGCGGCTGGGGTACCGAAAACCCGCAGACCGATGCAGCCACCGCACCTGTGGCTGAATGGTGGAAAGGGTTCAACGACCCCACGCTTGAGGAAGTGATTCAGGAAGCGGCGGCGCATAATCTGGATATTCGCATCGCGCTGGCGAATGTCGAGCGCGCCCGCGCCGTTCGCTCCGCCAGCATCGCTCCGTTGTTCCCCATGTTCGGCATCGGCGCAGGTGTGGAGCGCGAAGGTTTGAGCGGCGCGACGGGACGCAACCGCACCAATGCCGAGAATGACCGCGACACCTATAATGCCGGGCTGGATGCCAGCTGGGAGCTGGATGTCTTCGGCTATACCCGCCGCGCGGCGGAAGCGGCGGGTGCGCAGCTGGAAGCGGCGGAAGCGAATCGTCAGGATATGCAGATCATCGCGCTGGCGGAGACCGCACAGAGCTATTTCGCGGCGCGCGGATTGCAAAAGCGCATCACCGTGACGAAAGAGAACGTCGGCCTGCTGGAAAGCATGGAGGAATTGGCGCGGGTGCAATTCGAAGCGGGGGTGACGACCGAATTCGACCTTTCCCGCGCTATCGGCGAACGCCAACAGGTGCAGGCGACCCTCCCCACGCTGGAAGCCGATTTGGCAGCTACGCTTTACCGCCTTTCCGTGCTGACCGGAAAAGACCCGAAGCATTATGCGGCGATTCTGGCCGAAGTGCAGGACATGCCCTCCCCGCCTGATCTGGTGCCTGTGGGTCTGCGCTCGGACATCTTGCGCCGCCGCCCTGACATCCGCCGCGCAGAGCGCGAACTCGCCGCCACCAACGCGCAAATCGGCGTGGCCGTGGCAGACCTGTTCCCGCGATTCTTCTTGACGGGCAGCGCAGGTTCGACTGCGCTGACCTTCGGGGACCTCTTCTCCTCCGCAGGATTCAATTATACCCTCGGCGCTGCCCTGAATTGGACGGTGTTCAGCGGTGGGGCGAAACTCGCCGCAGTGGACATCGCCAAGGCGGACAACAAAGCCGCCCTGCTCACCTATGAGAAATCCGTGCTGCTGGCTTTGGAAGAAGCGGAGACGTCGCTGGTGCGATATGGCAAGGAATGGCAGGCGTTGCAGCAGCTTCGCGCTTCCGAGGCGCAACGCGTCGAAGCCTATAACATTGCAAAGCTGCGCTATGAATCGGGTGAGGAGAACTTCCTTGTGATTCTTGATTCGCAACGCTCGCTTCTGGCCACCCGCGACCTTGTGGCGCAAAGCGAAGCGCGATTGCTCTCATACCTCATCCAGCTCTATAAAGCACTGGGTGGCGGCTGGGAGCCAGCCATCAGCACAGATTCGGCAGAATCCGCGCAATAAAAAAGCGCGAAGCTTTTCAGCTCCGCGCCTTTCATGAATCTCTGAAGGAGTTCTTAGCCTTCGATCTTCAGGTTGCCTGCAGCGTCCTTGCCACGGCTGTTCTCAAGATCATAGCTGACACGCTGGCCCTCGGTCAGACCGCTGACACCCGCTTTCTGAAGCGCCGTGATGTGAACGAAGACATCATTCCCGCCTGCGTCGGGTGCGATAAAACCATAGCCTTTGGTCGCATTGAACCATTTAACCGTTCCACTCGCCATGCGTATTCTCCTTTGCAACTGGCATTCTGACCTGAGCGAGCCACCACGGCACATCACAGGGAAAAGAGTCGTAGGCGTATCCACCAAAGGCTACGCGATGGATATTAAACCCTTTGCCAATGCACAAGGAGAAGACCGAGGGAAGGATTCACAGGGAACGTCCCTTTAAGGAGCTTGTCCTTTGCACTTCGCATTCTAGGCTTAAATCACAGCCGCCGACACTCATCACCGTTATTGTGGTGTAGTGACGACACTCAAAGCGAACTCACTAACTCATCAGGAATTTTTTCAAACTTCATTTGTTTTGTCAAATTATTTCATAAATCACACTGTTTAGGCGGAGAAAAGCGGGATTTTTCGGCTGTGGGGTTGCATCGTACAAAGACGGGGATATGATAGCGCGCATCACCAAGGAGACAGCCATGCAATCCCATTCCCTCACGCGCGTCATCACCCTTCTTGTGCTGTGCTTTACCGCACTGCCAGTCCACGCGGCAGACCCGCTTCCCAGCTGGAACGAGGGCAAGACCAAGGCCGCCATCATCCAGTTCGTGACCGCCGTCAGCGATGAGAAGAACCCCGGTTACGTCCCCCCGGCGGAGCGCATCGCCGTTTTCGATGTGGACGGCACGTTGATGAACGAAAAACCCATCTATCTTCAGGCTAATTTCCTCGATTTCCGCGTGGACAACCTGAGCGCGGAAGATTCCAAAGTCGCGAGCGACCCTGACATCATCGCATTCAACAAGCGCGACAACTGGGGAAGCTATTTCGCCAGCACACCGGTGGACACCATCATGCGCGTCTATGCGCTGACCCACACGGGGATGACGCAAGCCACCTATGATGCCATCGTCGCCGATTACCTCAGCATCAATCCGCAATTCACCCGCACGGTCTATCTGCCCATGCGCGAACTGCTCGATTATCTGCGTGCCAACGGCTTCAAACCCTATCTGGTGACGGGAAGCGAGAACGGTTTCGTCCGTGGCCTTTCCGAAGAGTTCTTCGGCGTGCCTCGCGAACAGGTCATCGGCACGAGTTTCAAGACCAGCTTAGAGGACAAAGACGGTAAACTCTCCATCATGCGCCTGCCCGAAACCGCGCATTACAACGACAAGCAAAGCAAGGTGCTGGCTATTGACCTGCATATCGGCCGCAAACCCATCTTCGCTGCTGGAAATGATGGCAATGCAGGTGACATCTATATGCTCCGCTACACCACCCAGAAAGGTGGACGCACCGGTTTCGGCCTCATCGT
>VGDC01000274.1 GCA_016869895.1 Alphaproteobacteria bacterium | reverse complement strand
CCTCGCCACCCGCTACCACTCGCTCATCGTCGAGCGCGAATCCCTGCCCGATTGCCTCGACATCATGGCAGAGACGGACGACCAACTCATCATGGCGCTACAACACAAGACCCATAATATACACGGTGTTCAATTTCACCCCGAAAGCATCGCATCCGAACACGGGCATGCTTTGCTGAAAAACTTCCTCGATATGGTCGGGAAATGAGCGGAAATACCATACAAAAATACATTGAAAAAGCCGTACAAGGCATTGACCTTGAACGCGAAGAGGCATCTCAGGCTTTCCAAATTATCATGAATGGCGGCGCAACCCCCGCACAGATGGCGGCATTCCTCGTCGCCCTCCGCATGAAAGGCGAATCGGTCACGGAAATCACCGCAGGCGCTTCCGTCATGCGCGCCAAAGCCACGCCCTTCACCGCCCCAGAAGGTGCAGTGGATACGTGTGGTACTGGCGGCGATGCTAAGGGGACGTTGAACGTCTCCACAGCCGTCGCCATCGTCGTCGCCGCTTGCGGCGTGCCGGTGGTGAAGCACGGCAATCGCTCCGTTTCCTCCAGTTCCGGCTCATCGGATGTTCTTTCCGCTCTCGGCGTGGATGTCAACGCCCCTTTCGAGACGCTGAGTGATAGTCTGGAGAAATCCAACCTCACCTTCTTGATGGCGCCACGTTTCCATTCCGCCATGCGCCATGTCGCGCCTGTACGCAAAGAGCTTGGCTTACGCACCATTTTCAACCTGCTCGGCCCGCTTTCCAATCCCGCCAAACCCGTGCGCCAGATAATCGGTGTGTACGACAAAGCTTGGCTGCGCCCGATTGCCGAAGTGCTGCGCGAATTAGGGTCTGTACACGCTTGGGTCGTCCACGGCAGCGATGGGCTGGATGAACTTTCCATTTCCGCTGATTCGTTCGTTGTGGAACTTAATCAGGGTGAAATTCGTGAATTTACCCTCTCTCCGGAATCAATCGGCCTCCCCCGCCGTGAATTGAAAGAGATTCTAGGCAAAGACCCCGCGCATAATGCGCAGGAACTGGTGTCTCTCCTTCGCGGCACGCCTTCGGCGTATCGCGACATCGTGCTGCTCAACGCCGCCGCTGCACTGATTGTCGCTGGAAAAGCCTCCGATATACCCGCAGGTATCGCTTTGGCTGCCGAAGCCATCGATAGCCGAAAAGCCCAACAGACTCTTGCCACACTAGCCGCCCTCACCACAGCAGCAGGCGCAGTCGATGGATAAACTGGCCGAAATCAATGCCCGCAAGCGCGAGCACGTCGAGCATATGAAGACCATCCGTTCGCTGGTGGATTTGAGCGAAATGGCTGCGCAAGTCACTGCACCGCGCGGTTTCGCACAGGCTTTGCAGACCGCTAAAACAGAAGGGCGCATCGGCCTCATCGCCGAAATCAAGAAAGCCTCCCCTAGCAAAGGCATCATCCGCGCAGATTTCGACCCTGCATCATTGGCGCAAGCCTATGCCGACAGCGGTGCGACCTGCCTATCCGTGCTCACGGATGAACCCTATTTCCAAGGGCATGATGATTTTCTGGCGCAGGCGCGCGAAGCCTGTGCTTTACCTGTCCTTCGCAAGGACTTTATTATCGATACCTATCAAGTGGCGGAAAGCCGGGCTTTAGGAGCGGATTGCATCCTACTCATCATGGCATCCCTTTCGGATTATCAGGCGCAAGAGCTGGAAGACGCCGCCACCCTGCAAGGCTTGGACGTGCTGGTGGAGACCCATGATGAATGGGAGATGGAACGCGCGCTCAAATACCTTTTCTCGCCGCTCATAGGGGTAAATAACCGCAGTTTGAAGACCTTGCAGGTCGATTTAGCCACCAGCGAAAAGCTGTGCCCGATGATACCCGGGGACCGGCTTGCCATCTGCGAAAGCGGCATCGCAACGCCAGCGGATATTGCTCGAATGCAAGCAATCGGTGTATCCTCGTTCCTTGTCGGTGAATCACTCATGCGCCAGAAAGACGTGAGGGCGGCGACGCGAACCTTGTTGGGGGGCTGAAATGCGCAAGAATATCGTTTTATCGTTGGTTTTCGCACTGTTTTTGTGCACTTCCGCGCATGCCAAAGCCACATTGCTGACCAGCAAAGGCCAAGAGCAGGTCGCCCAGTCCGGTTGCTCGTCCCGCGAAGCGGGTTATGTACCCATCGAAAAACGCTATGAAAGCGGCATCATCTTCCGCATCGCCAGCTGCGATACGCAGCCCAGCTTCATCATGGGCACCATGCACCATGATGACCCTTCATTCGCAGCACTCATCGCCGATGCAAAGACCTACATCTCCGCCACCGATTCCGCTGGTTTCGAGTTCGTGGAGGATGAACGTTCCCAACAGGTCGCCCTACAATACATGATGATGCTGCCAACAGACACCCGCAGCATCGACTCCATTGTCACGCCTGATGAATTCACCATTTTGACGAAAACCATCGAATCGCGCACAAAAATCCCCGCGCCGATCGTCAACCGCATGCGCCCTTGGGCGGCGGCGTTGCTGCTGCAATATCCCGCACCGAAGTCTGACGGCATCGCTTTGGACACCCGATTGCAGCAGTTCGCCGCCTCTCAGAAACGTACGCTTTACGGGCTGGAGACGCCGGAAGAGCAATATGAGGTCTTTGCTTCCATTTCACCGGAGAAGCAGGTGGGGCTTCTGAAGGACACTTTGGCGGAGCTGCCTCAGATTGATGAATCCAACGCGCAGCTTGCCGAGCATTATCTGCGCCGCGACCTGAAGAAAATCCATGAACTGGCGGAAGAATCCTTCAACGAGATGCAGGATCAGGAATTGGCGCAGCACATGCGCGAAAAGCTGGTTCGCCTGCGCAACATCAAAATGGCGGATAGGCTGCAACCGCGCCTTTCCGAAGGCAAAACCTTCGTGGCGGTAGGGGCTTTGCACCTTCTGGGCAAGAATGGCGTGCTGGAACTGCTGGAGCGCCAAGGCCACGCTATTACCGTC
>VGDC01000273.1 GCA_016869895.1 Alphaproteobacteria bacterium | reverse complement strand
CATCGAACGGCCCGCTTCGGCGGTGAAGGAGCTGGTGGAGAACGCCATCGACGCGGGCGCGACCCGTGTGGACGTGCAGGTGCAGGGCGGCGGCAAAGTGTGCATCACCGTCACTGATGATGGGCGCGGCATGGGGGCGGATGAATTGCCCGTGGCCATCCAACGCCACGCAACGTCCAAATTGCCCGATGATGACCTGCTCAACGTGCGCTATCTCGGTTTCCGTGGCGAGGCCTTGCCTTCCATCGGTTCTGTCAGCCGTTTGACCATCTCCAGCCGCCGCCACGACAGCGCGGATGCATGGGAAATCGCCATCGAAGGCGGCGAGGTGGGCGAGGTGCACCCGACCGCACAAAGCCAGCAGGGCACGCGCATCGACGTGCGCGATCTGTTCTTCGCCACGCCCGCGCGATTGAAGTTCCTGAAAAGCGACATCGCCGAGATGCGCCATATCACCGATACGCTCGAACGCTTGGCGATGGCGAACCCCGAAGTGGGTTTTTCGCTGACCTCCGACGGACGGAAGTTGTTGCGCTTAGAACCGCAGAAACAGGCGGATTTATTCGATGCACGCCTTCGCCGTTTGGCCGATGTGATGGGGCGTGATTTCGCCGAGAATGCCATGCCCGTGGTGGCCGAGCGCGAAGGCGCGAAGCTGTATGGTTTCGCTGGCCTGCCGACCTTCAACCGTGGCACGTCCACTGCACAATACCTCTTCGTGAATGGCCGCCCGGTGCGCGACAAACTATTACTCGGCACGGTGCGCGCCGCTTATCAGGATTTCCTCGCCCGTGACCGTCACCCCGTCGTGGCCTTGTTCGTGGAGATTCCTTCGGAAGAAGTGGATGTGAATGTTCACCCCGCGAAAGCGGAGGTGCGCTTCCGCGATGCGGGCATCATCCGTGGCATGATTATCGGCGCGTTGAAACACGCGCTGGCGGAGGCGGGTTTCCGCGCGTCCTCCAGCGTCTCTACCTCGGCACTTTCCGCCTTTCAACCGCGCGAGAATATCGCCCCGCAAGCCTTTGCCTCCAGCTATGCCGCGCAAGCTCCAGCAGCTTTCTATGATTCCGCACAGGCACGCGCTTGGCAGCCGCAGGACTCGTTCTTGTCGCCACAAGTCGCGCCGCCGCATTCCCGTTGGAATGATGCGCCCCAGCCTGTTCCACAAGACGTGCCACAGTATTATCCCCTCGGTGCAGCCTGTGCCCAGCTGCACGCGAATTATATCGTCGCGCAGACGCAGGACGGCATCGTCATCGTCGATCAACACGCCGTGCATGAGCGGTTGGTCTATGAGCGCATGAAGGCCGCGCTGGCGGAAACGGGCATCGCACGCCAGACGCTCCTTTTGCCCGAAGTGGTGGAGCTGGGCAGCTACGCCGCCCACCAGCTCGCCTCCCGCGCGCAGGAGCTGGCAGAGCTGGGTCTTGTGCTGGAAAGTTTCGGCGAAGGGGCGGTGGTGGTGCGCGAAATTCCGGCTATGCTGGGAGACACAGACGTGCAGGGTTTGGTGCGTGACTTGGCAGATAACCTCGCCGAATACGACGAGACGCTGGCTTTGCGGGATAAGCTGGAGCATATCTGCGGCACGATGGCCTGCCATGGCTCGGTGCGCTCTGGGCGCATCCTCAACCACGCCGAGATGAACGCGCTTCTGCGCCAGATGGAGGCCACGCCCCATTCCGGTCAGTGCAACCACGGTCGCCCAACCTATGTCGAGCTGAAACTGGCCGACATCGAAAAACTGTTCGGGAGACGCTAGATGCTGTTGTCCTATGAACTCATTTTCGTGCTGACGGCTTTTGTCCTGTCCTTTGCGGGTACGGCGACGGCCTATGCGCTGTTGAAACGCTTCCGCGTTTTGGATAACCCCAATGCGCGCAGCAACCATGCGAACCCCACCCCTCGCGGCGGTGGCATCGGCATCGTCTTCTCCATCGCGTTCCTGTTGATAATTGTGGGCACACCTTGGCAGATAGTCGCGGCATTCAGCTTGCTTGCTGCCATCTCTTTTATCGATGATTTGCGTTCCCTTTCGGCGCGTGTGCGCTTCCTTGCGCAGCTGGTGGCGGTGGGGCTTTCCCTTTGCACCATGCCGCAGATTGACGCCATCACGCCCTTGCCGCTCTGGGTGGAATTGCCGGTGTTGGCGCTGGCTTGGCTGTGGTTCATCAACCTCTTCAATTTCATGGATGGGTCGGATGGCCTCGCGGTCAGCGAAGCGGTGTTCATCGCTTTCGGCATCGTGCTGGTGGTCTTCCTGGATTACAATCCCTATCCCCTGCTTCTCCAATCCTTGGTGGTGGCGGCAGCGGCTCTGGCCTTCCTGCCGTGGAACTGGCATCCCGCGAAAATCTTCATGGGGGATGTCGGTTCTGTGCCGCTGGGTTTCGTGTTGGGGTACCTGCTTCTTTCATTGGCAATGAATGGCTATTGGGCGGCGGCGTTGATTCTGCCCGCGGCCTTTCTTGTCGACGCAAGTTCCACGCTTCTCCTGCGTTTCCTGAAAGGCGAAAGGCTGACCCAAGCCCATTCGGATCATGCCTATCAGAAAGCCATCCGCGCCGGATTAAGCCACGATACGGTGGCGCGTGAATTCACCGCCATGAACCTGTTGTTGATGATATTGGCTTTGGCCAGCACCTTCGGGTTGGTCGCCGCGCTGGCCTCCTTGGCTGTGGCCTATCTCGCCGTTTCCGCCTTCCTCTTCCTGCGCTTGCGGAGGGTCGGCTGATGTTCCTCGCATTCTACCGTCACCCCCTGAACCGCAACGTCATTGCCGCTTTGCATGATTTGCTGATGGCGGGGTTAAGCTTCCTCATCGCCGTATGGCTGCGATTGGGCGCGGGGATGTTTGATTATATCAGCGGGAATCTCGTCACCCCGACGGTGATTTTCATGGCTATCGCCATGCCCGTCTTCGTTATGAACCGTCTATATCGCGGGCTTTGGCGTTTCGCCTCCGTGCAGGATTTGATTGTGCTCA
>VGDC01000272.1 GCA_016869895.1 Alphaproteobacteria bacterium | reverse complement strand
GGTCGCCATTTCTCGGCATGGGCTTTGTGGAATTTCGGGGTCTGTTTCTCGCCGCCGAAATATTCGATTTCGATGGCTCTCAGCACGGCGATGTCATCCACCGGAAACACATCAGGGCGGAGCAGGTGGAAGATGAGGAACATCTCCGCCGTCCAGCGTCCGATGCCTTTGATGCTGGTCAGGCTGGCGATGAGTTCGTCATCGGTCATCCCGCCCCAAAGATGCTCCTCCGCCATGCCTTCATGGAAATAGCGCGACAGGTCTTTCATATACACGACCTTCTGCCGCGATAGGCCGTGCCCGCGCATTTCCTCTTCCGTTCCGGCGAGTAGCGCGGCAGGGGTGAAGTCGCTGAACCCAGCGAAAAGGCGATTCCACACCGCATCCGCCGCTTTCACGGAAATCTGCTGTCCGGTGATGGCGCGCGCCAGCGTTTGGAAGGGGTCGCCCTTGCCTTGAAGCGTTTCGCCCTTATAACGGCGGATGATGTTCGCCATCACGGGATCCGTCGCCGACAGGTGCTTTTTCGCTTTCGTCCAGTAAGCCGGAAGGGACGGGTTCATACTTGCGGTTTTCAAGAAATATGGTTAAAGAGATAGCCTATCAGCCTTTCACCGCATATCAAGGTTTTCCCGCCATGTCCAATAAGCCAACACGCACCGAAACCGATTCCTTTGGCCCGCTTGAAGTCGAGAATTCCCGCTATTGGGGCGCGCAGACCGAGCGTTCATTGGGCAATTTCAAAATCGGCGGTGAAACCATGCCGATTCCGCTGGTGCGCGCGCTGGGTGTTCTTAAAGCCGCCGCCGCCAAGGTGAACAGCGATTTGGGCGTGTTGAAAGCCGATATTGCGCCGAGCATCCTGAAAGCCGCTTATGAAGTCGCCGAAGGCAAGCTGAACGACCATTTCCCCCTCGTCGTCTGGCAGACAGGCTCCGGCACGCAGACGAACATGAACGCCAATGAGGTCATCTCCAACCGCGCCATTGAGCTGCTGGGCGGCGAGCTTGGCTCGAAAAAGCCCGTTCATCCCAATGACCATGTGAATATGGGGCAGTCCTCCAACGATTCCTTCCCCACCGCCATGCACATCGCGGCGGCCTCCGAAATCCATAACCACTTGATTCCATCCCTGAAGCATCTGCTTGCAGCGTTGAAAGACAAGCAGGAAGCCTTTAAGGACATCATCAAAATCGGCCGCACCCATACGCAGGATGCCACCCCGCTGACCCTCGGCCAGGAGTTCTCCGGCTATGTGAAGCAGGTCGAAAACGCCATCCGCCGCGCCGAAAGCACCTTGCCCGCGCTTTATGAACTCGCGCAGGGCGGCACAGCCGTCGGTACGGGGCTGAACGCCAAAGAGGGCTTCGCCGAAGCTTTCGCCGCCGAAGTCGCGGCTTATACCAAGCTGCCCTTCGTCACCGCGCCCAATAAATTCGAGGCACTCGCCGCCAACGACGCGCTTGTGGAAGCGTCGGGCGCGTTGAACGTCATCGCCGTTTCCTTCATGAAAATCGCCAATGACATCCGCTTCCTCGGCTCTGGCCCGCGCTCAGGCTTGGGCGAATTGAGCCTGCCGGAGAACGAGCCGGGTTCTTCCATCATGCCGGGCAAGGTCAACCCCACCCAGTGCGAAGCCATCACGATGGTCTGCGCACAGGTCATGGGCAACCATGTGAGCGTGTCGGTCGCTGGTTCTAACGGTCATTTTGAGTTGAACGTCTTTAAGCCCGTCATCATCTATAACGTCCTGCAATCCATCCGTTTATTGGCGGATTCCGCCGTCAGCTTCGCGGATAACTGCGTGGCCGGCATTCAGGCGAATACCGACCGCATCAACGCGCTGATGAACGATTCGCTCATGCTCGTCACCGCGCTTAATTCGCATATCGGTTATGATAACGCCGCGAAAATCGCCAAAAAAGCCCATAAGGAAGGCACGACCCTGCTGGCTTCCGCGCTGGCCTTGGAACTACTCACCGAAGAGCAGTTCAGGCAGTGGGTGCGGCCTGAAAACATGATCGGCCCTGATAAATAATGGAATACCGTGAAGTGCCCTACGGCAGCGAGGATTACCGCAAGATGGCGCATCTGCGGAATATCGTGCTGCGCCGCCCGATGGGGCGGGTGCAATTGCCGTCCGAACTGGCGAAGGACGTGAATTTCCGCCATGTCGCCGCATTCGACGGTGGGCAAGTGCGCGCCACGGCTATGCTGGATATTCAAGGGGATAGCGTTCGCATCCGTCAGGTTTCCGTCCATCCCGATGAGCGCGGCAAGGGCATCGGTGCGGGCATCATGGCTTTCGCCGAAGAGGTCGCAAAAGCGGCGGGCGTGAATTTATCTAGTCTCCATGCGCGGGAAACGGCATTGGCGTTTTATGAACGCATCGGATATGTCGCCGAAGGGGATTATTTCGAGGAAAGCGGCCTGCCGCACATCCGTATGACCAAGCGTTTATAGTTCGCCTCCGCTGCGCAACATGCTGTTGCTCACATGAGGCATGGCTCAAGGCTGACTCGGTCTGCTGACCTCGTGTCACTTCGGCGTGATGTTCTCTATCGGCAGCATGTCATCCGCGCCCCATTCCGCCCAGCTGCCATCATACACCGCATGGTCAGGGTGTCCGGTGATTTCTAAAGCCAAATCGAGAATGCATGCTGTCACCCCAGACCCACAGGTGGAAACGACGGGTTTCGCGTAATCCACACCGCCCTGTTGCAGAATTTCGCGTAATTCCTTTTTGTCCTTCAACGTGCCATCGGCATTGAGCAGCGAGGCATAATGCACATTTTGGCTGGCGGGGATATGGCCGGAGCGCACGCCGGGGCGCGGGTCTTTCTCGCTGCCCGTGAATCGCGCGGCACTGCGCGCGTCGATGACATGGGCGGCTTTGGTCTTTAGGTTCTGCGCCATGAAGGCTTTGTTTTTCACCAGTGAAGGTTCATGTCCTGCTGTGAACTCCTCAAAAACGGGCACCACATTGCCGGTTTCCAGCGGATAGCCTGCCTCGCGCCATGCTTTCAACCCGCCATCCAGCACG
>VGDC01000271.1 GCA_016869895.1 Alphaproteobacteria bacterium | reverse complement strand
CTGGCGCAGGTCAACTGGCTGATGGTCACCATCATCCTGCTGCTCGGCTGCGCTGGCATCGCCATGCTCTATTCCGCCGCCGGCGGCGAATGGGAACCTTGGGCGGGGCGGCAGGCCATCCGCTTCGGCGCGGCTTTCGTGGGCATGATGGTCATCGCCGTACTGCCGAACCAGCTCCTCATGAAATACGCCTATACCTATTACGGCCTGTGTCTTGTCGGGCTGGTGCTGGTGGAGGCCATCGGCTTCATCGGCATGGGCGCGCAACGGTGGATTTCCGTGGGCGGCCTGAACGTGCAGCCCTCGGAATTCATGAAAGTAGGCGTGATTCTGGCCTTGGCACGGTATTACCACGGCCTCGACCCCGAAGACGTGAGCCGCCCCGTGCTGCTCATCCCGCCGTTGGTCATCGTCGGCATTCCGGTCGGGCTCATCCTCATCCAGCCGAATCTCGGCACGGCGACCATCACGCTGGTCATCGGCGCGAGCCTGCTTTTCGCGGCGGGGCTGTATTGGCGGTATTTCATCGCCGTGGGGGTCGCCGCTGTCACCGCCATCCCCATCGGCTGGCAGTTCCTGCATGATTACCAGAAACGTCGCGTGGAGACCTTCCTGAACCCCGAATCCGACCCACTCGGCGCGGGGTATAACATCATGCAATCCAAAATCGCCATCGGCTCCGGTCGCTTGTTCGGCACGGGTTTCCAACAGGGGTCGCAAAGCCAGCTCGACTTCCTGCCCGAGAAACATACCGACTTTATCTTCACCATGATCGCCGAGGAATTCGGCTTCGTGGGCGCAAGCCTCACCATCCTGCTCTATCTGCTGCTCATCCTGCTGGGATACGCAACCGCCATCCGCTCGCGCAGCCGCTTCGGGGGGATGGTCGCCGTGGGGGTGACGACCATGCTGCTCCTGCATGTGGCCATCAATGTGGGCATGGTGATGGGGCTGTTGCCCGTTGTGGGCGTGCCGCTGCCGCTGCTGTCATACGGCGGCACGATGGTCTTCGCCATCATGCTGGGCTTCGGGGTGTTGCTGAACAGCTATGTCCACCGCGACACGCCGCTGCGCTCCTCCCAATACCGGCTTTAGGACGATTTCTTCTTCGTCGTCGCTTTTGCGGTCGCCTTCACAGGCTTGGCAGGGGGCAGCTCTTCCTCCGCCTGTTTTGCAAGCGGGCGCGCCGCCAGCACTTCTTTGGCTTCCTGCGAGAAGGAGATTTGCATATCCCGTTGCGGGAACGGGATGGAGATGCCCGCTTTATCGAACTGCTGTTTCACATGTTTGAGCAAATCACTGCGCACATCGCCCCAATCGGAAGTCAGCGTCCACACGCGGATGACGAGGTTCACACTGTTATCCGCCAGCGCATCCACGCCGATGAAGGGCACAGGCTCTTTCAGGATGCGCGCATCGGCGGTGATGATGCTGCTGAGCACATCCGCTGCCTTGTCCAGATCATCGTTATAGCCCACCCCGATGACCAGATCGACACGGCGGCGAGGGTTCGCCGTGATGTTGGTCAATATGTTGCTGGTGATGAGGCTGTTGGGAATGACCAGTTTTTCGTTGGTGAAGGTGTGCAGGGTGGTTGTGAAGATGTTCATATCCTCCACGATGCCCGTGGTGTTGTTCACATTGATGACGTCGCCGATGCGGAAATGGCGCAGCACGATGATCATGATACCCGCCGCGAAGTTCGACAGCGAACCCTGCAACGCAAGGCCGATGGCCAGACCCGCCGCGCCGAGCACGGCGATGAGCGATGCGGTCTGCACGCCCAGTTTGTTCAGCGCCGCGATGAAGACGAAAATCAGCAGCATCACATAGAGGATTTTGCTGATGAAATTGATGATGATGGGGTCGAGATGCGCGCGGCGCATGATGCGCACCGCCACATAGCGCACCGCTTTAGCGACCAGATAGCCGAGCAGCAGGATGGTCACCGCCGCTAAAAGGTGACCGCCATAGACAATAGCGAAATCGACGATTTTCTCTTCGGGGATGGTGTAACCGAAAATGACCATATCACACTTCCTTCTTATGCTCTGATTCCATCATTTCGCGCAGCAAGGCCACGCTGACTCTGCGTTGCGCGGCCAGCGACGCCGCATCGATACGTTCCACCCATTCCCGTGCACTGGCGAAAGACCTGTCCATCCGCGCCAGAAGATAGCGGGTCACGTCATCGCCGATGCGCAACTGACGGTCAGCGAATTGCTTGGCCAGCACCGCATGCAGCAGCACGTCGTCGGGTGCGTCCGTCGCCACGGCTGGGGCGGCGTTCACACGGGAACGCGCATCTGCCAGCGCAATGCCTAAGCGCGAAGGGGCAACACGGCTGACCAGCAAAAGCATGCCGCCCTGTTCACGGATGCCATTCAGCAGGTGGAACAGCGCGGTTTCATCCGCCACGCGCTCCAGCCCGTCCAGCACGAAGCGGCCAGACAAACCATTGGTAGCCAATAGCTGTGTTATTTTTCCATCAGTAAGTGCTTCAGGCGGCAAGAATCTGGCTTGCGTCTCCGCCGCCCAGATATGCGCCAGATGGGTCTTACCCGATGCTTCCGGTCCGTGCAGCACCAGCACGGGCTGCTCCCAGTTCCGCCAGCCGCGCACGGTGTCATAGGCCGCACGGTTGCAGGCGGAGACGACGAAATCCTCCAGCACATAGACGGTCGCAGTGCTTAAAGGCAGGCCGAACTGGGAATAGGCTTCGCTCACTCGTCGGCCTTCTTCTTACTGCTTTTAGCAGGGTCTTTCGGCTCGGCGGGAGTGGAGATCATCACGGGCTGAAGCTGCTGCGCAATGGTCTGCGACGGCGCGACTTCCATATCCCCTGCATAGATGAGGCTCGTGCGGTATTCGCCGATCATGAAGCGCACCAACACGCCGATGATGGCCGAGATGGGCACGGCCAGCAGCACGCCCACGAAGCCGAAGAGCACACCGCCTGCCAGCATCCCGAAGATGACCCAGACCGGATGCAGCCCGACCTTGTCGCCCACCAGTTTCGGCACGAGGAAATTGCCCTCCAGCATCTGGCC
>VGDC01000270.1 GCA_016869895.1 Alphaproteobacteria bacterium | reverse complement strand
AGAGCGCGTTCAATCCGGGGAATTTCATGCCTTCGTGGAAACTTGCGATGGCATAGGCGATGAGCACAATGCCCAGCAGCGATGCGCCATGGCGCAAGAGTTTATGGCGGAATTCTGGGATGATGCCCAGAGCCAGCACCACCCCCGCCAGCAGCTCCCACGCGCGGCTATGGGGGAGATAGAAGGCCGATGTATCGCGCGCATTCGCACCCACCGCGCTGATGGTGATGCTTACCGCCATGAGCAAGCCGATGAGACCAATCAAGACCTTGCGGTTGCCGCTCCACTTCTTCCACGCCAGCAACAGCAGCGGGAAGGCGATGTAGAACTGCTCCTCCACCGCCAGCGACCAGGTGTGCAGCAAGGGATTGGCCTTGGCGGGAGCGGCGAAATAATCCGCCGTGGCATTGAAATGGAAATTGGAATAGGAAAGCAGCGCAGAAACGGCGGTCTT
Source organism: Alphaproteobacteria bacterium (assembly GCA_016869895.1). GTDB lineage: Bacteria > Pseudomonadota > Alphaproteobacteria > Rickettsiales > VGDC01 > VGDC01. The sequence continues at coordinate 2,603 of VGDC01000270.1, read as the reverse complement.
GCCGAAGAGCATCATCTCGTCGGGCAGGAACAGGAACCACGCAAGGGCGAAACTGCCCAGCACCGTGGCCAGCAAAGCGGGCAAAATGCGGCGGATGCGGCGTTCATAGAAGCGGATGAGGCTGAAGCTGCCATCGGCGGTCTCTTCCAGCAGGATGCGCCCGATAAGATAGCCGGAGATGACGAAGAACACGTCCACCCCCACGAATCCACCCGCGAAGGATGCCACCCCCAGATGACACAGCACCACGGGGATGATGGCCAGTGAGCGTAACCCGTCTATGTCGGAACGGTATTTCATCTAGCGTCCGAAGCTCAGCTGGCGATACGTCACGGCTTCGGCGACATGGGGCTTGGCGATGGTCTCCGCGCCCGCAAGGTCAGCGATGGTGCGCGCCACGCGCAACACACGGGTATAGCCGCGCATGGAGAGCTGAAGATGGCGTGTGGCCTCTTCAAGGAGTGCTTTGGCCTCTTCATCCAGCGGGGCGATTTCGCTCAGCGCATCGCCGGAAACAGACGCATTCGTACGGATTTGCGGCATATTCAGGCGGCCATAGCGGCGCAGCTGCACCTCGCGCGCCTGCGCCACGCGCTCGCCCACGGCACTGCTCGCCTCGCCACCGCCTTCGCCCAGCATGGAAAGCGTGTCCACCGCCGGTACTTCGATGTGGATGTCGATACGGTCCAGCAACGGGCCAGAGATTTTGCCCTGATAATCCACCGCGCAACGGGGTGCTTTGTTGCAGGCGCGTCCGGCATCATCCAGATAACCACAGCGGCAAGGGTTCATGGCGGCGACAAGCTGGAAATCTGCCGGATAGGTGACATGCGCCTGTGCGCGCGCGACGGATACGCGCCCCGTCTCCAACGGCTGACGGAGGGATTCCAGCACCGCGCGGGGAAATTCGGGGAACTCATCCAAGAACAGCACACCGCGGTGGGACAGCGAAATCTCGCCCGGCAAGGCCTTGCGCCCGCCGCCCACCATGGCGGCAGTGGAAGAGGAATGATGGGGGTCGCGGTATGGACGGCGCGACGATAACCCGCCCTGCAAACGCCCTGCGACGGATGCGACAAGGCTGGATTCCAGCATCTCCTGCGGCGACAGCGGCGGCAATATGCCCGGTAGGCACGATGCCAACATGGATTTTCCCGCACCCGGAGGGCCGACCATCAGCAGGTTATGCCCACCCGCAGCGGCGACTTCCAGCGCGCGCCGCGCGGCGTGCTGCCCGCGAATCTCTTTCATATCCGGCAGGCGCATCGACTGGTGCGCATGGGCGGATGACAGCGCATCGGGCTGGGTCGGCGGGGAAAGCACCTGCCGCCCTTTGGCATGGTTGATGAAAGCCAGCAAGGTGGGCGGCGCGAGCACATCCAACTGCGCTCCCGCCCAGACGGCTTCATTGCCGGATGCTTCAGGGCAGATGACGCCTTCGCCTTCCGAAGAGGCAAGCAAAGCGGCTGGCAGCACGCCTGCTACCGATAGCAACGAACCATCCAGCGACAATTCACCCAGCGCGACATAACCATTCACCGCGTCCTGCGGAATCACCCCCATGCCCACCAGCACGCCAAGGGCGATGGGCAGGTCGAAATGGCTGCCTTCCTTAACAAGGTCGGCAGGGGCGAGGTTCACGATGATTTTCTTGGCGGGCAGCGCAAGACCGATGGACGCCAGTGCGGCGCGCACGCGCTCGCGCGATTCCGCCACGGCTTTATCCGGCAGGCCGACGACCGTGAACGCAGGTAGCCCCGCGCCGATCTGCACCTGCACATCGACGGGAATGGCTTCCACCCCCTCAAACGCCACGGTTTTCACATGCGCGACCATCGCCGTGCCACCCCTTCACACAAAGGCTTGTATCCAGTGATAAAATCGCGCTAAATTAAGTTTTTATTAAACATTCTACGCTACACCTAGCGCGCGACAGATTCAGTTATAAACCCAAGAGTGGCGGTTGCAATAGCCAACGTGAAAATCCTGCATTCCTTCAAACCGGAGACGCCGCGCGTCCGCAAGCTGGTCATGTTCAGCTTCGCGGTGATGCTGTTCTTCTGTCTTATCGTCGGTTTGCAGGCGCTCAACTCCTACCGCCAGTCCATCAAAGAGGCGAAGGAAGACTCCACCCGCCTCACGCGTATCCTTTCCGACCATGTGGAGCTGACGTTCCTCTCCGTTGACCTGTCGCTCCGCCGCGCGGTCGAACGCCAGTATTTCAACGCGCTCTTCGGCGGCAATCTGCCCGAATACATGGAGCATAACTTCTCCATGTGGGTGCGCGAACTGCCGCAGATCTCCGCGATGATGCTCATCAATGAGCAAGGCTACGTCGAAGCGGCGGCCTATGAGCGCGGTTTCGAGAATTTCGTCGTCTCCTCTAAATCCGTGGAAGGCAACAGCGTCGTCAGCGAAGGCAAACAGCAATCGGGGCAGGACAGCTATTTCTACTTCACGCCCGGCTTCAAGAAGAATGATCCGGAGAGCGAAGTCATCATCATGAGCCGCAAGCTGAACAAGCTGGACGGCAGTTACGGCGGCGTGGTGCTGGCCGCCATCGACCCCAAATATTTCGTGGATTTCTTCGATTCCGTCTCCCA
>VGDC01000269.1 GCA_016869895.1 Alphaproteobacteria bacterium | reverse complement strand
AAGACGACTTCACCCTGCGCATTCTCACGCTCGGCGGGCAGAGTGGCGGTTTCCACGTTCAGATAGACCGTTTCGCGTTTATAGGGCGCGAGGGTGATGGTTGATTCTTGCAATTGGTCGCCGTTTTTGAGTGCACCTTTCGCTGCCAGTGTGACTTTCAACGTGCGTTTCGCATCGGTGCGGTTCATCACACTGAATCCGGCGCGGAAAGTATCACCCTCTGTCACTTGGTTCGGCATGACGGGACGGATTTCCGTCGGCTGATTCACTTTGAAGGACACATCGCCCAGACCCATGCGGTCGGTCGGGGTGACGGCGAAAGCCAGCACGCGCCAGCCCGTGAGGTTATCGGGCAGGGTGAAGCTGGCAGTGGCGTTGCCATCGGCATCAACTTTCACAGACGGATTCCAGTAGCTCACGAATTTGAAATTGGTGCGCATGGCGAGGTCTGCACCGCCATCACCACCGGGATTCGCGCCTTTCTTCTCGAAATACTGTCGACCAACCAATTGGCGAAGCAGGTTATAGTTGGTGAGGTCGAGGCCATCTAGCGTGAAGAAACCTTTATACGGGTCGTAGTAGTTGCGTCCGTTCGGCACGAGGTCAAGCACCGCTTCATCGAGCACCGCCACGGCGATTTCGATGGGTTCCTGCGTGTCCTTATGGCGCGGTTCGGCGTGAAGCGTCAACTGCACTTCGCTGCCGGGTTTATAGACTTCGGCATCGGTCTTGGCAGTCACGTCGATGAGTTTATAGGTGTCCTGCACGTCGATGCGCGTATAGCCGATGCGGAAGGTGGGCTTGCCAAGGTCAACCTGCCCGAAGGTGGGCGGTGCGGCTTCCACGCGCGGGGAGACGATCACCACGGAAAGATAGAATCCGGGCATGAAGTCGCGTTCCACAGGGAAGGAGATGGTGGGCGTGCTGCCTTCCAGCGTCTGCACCCATTGTTTCAACACCCCGTAGCGCTCGATGGTGATGAGCGCCTGTGCGCCGGGGTAGGGGTTCTTCACGAGGAAGTTCGCCGTGTCGCCTATGGCGTATGTGTTTTTCTCTGCCACGATGTCGAGGGCGGAATCGTCCTTGCTCTGCCAGACGACATCGCCTTGGCCGGTCACCCATAGGAAGGTGTTGGTGCTGTGGGTTTTACCGTCCGTATCGCTGATGGAGGCGGTGGCGCGGTAGCTGCCGGGTTTATCGGGTGTGAAAGCGCAATCCTGCGCTTGGGCGGCGGCGGAGGTGAGGTTGCACTCGGCGGCTTTCACCCATTCTTCGACGTACTGGGTGAGATAGGCATTGCCTGCGCCTTTGACGCGTGAGGCCTTGGTTTCCTGACGTTCCACCAGCAGATTCACCTTCGTGCCAGCGGCGGGTTTGCCTTTTTCATCCACCACTAGGGTCTTCACCGAGGCGGGTTTGCCGACGTTGAACATCCATGCGTCACTTTTGATCCCGACGAGGCGATCCACGCCGATGTAATCGGCCTCCGCCTGATGGGCGATGTATTTCCCACGGTCATCGCGCACCGCGCTTTCAACGCTCAAACGGCCATAGATGATGCTTGTTTCCGGCAGTTTCTCTTTGGTCAGGTTCGCGCCTTTGTCGTCGATACGGGCGTTGACGCTGAACAGGTCACTGCTGTCGGTGCTGTAGGTGTCGAAGAAAAAGCCTTCCGCCAGTTTATCCTTCGAGGTGAAGCTGCGTGGGTTAAGCGAAGCGGTCACCCGCAGGTCGGCATCGGTGTATGCGCCACCTGAGTGTAGCGTGGCTTGGGTGTCCACCTCAATGCTGTCGCCAGCGCGGAAGAGGTCTCCGTTCAGGCTGTTGCGCACTTTGAAGGGCGACGGCGTGAAATCCGTCACCAGCACGCGCATGGGCTGCCATGTGTATTCCGTGAAATCACCACTCAGGGTGAAATCATACCAGCCGAGCGGGGCGGTGGCGGGGATGGCGAATTCACCCGCATAAGCACCGAATTCGCTGAGGGCGATGCCCTCTTTCTTGAAGACGGAATTACCGAGCGGATCGGTGATTTCCAGCGTGTATTTTCCAGCAGGTGGCGGGGTATAGCGTTCCGTGTCCTGATTGCGCAGGAAAAGTTTATACTGCATGGTGTCGCCCACGCGGTATACCCCTTGCGCGGTCGTGCCCCAAGCGTGGATATGGCCGTAGCGACGCTGGATATTCTCCCATATCTGGTTGTTCGACACGCGCCAGCTGTTCACCTGATAATCATCAAGCAGGGGCAGATAGGCCATGCCTTGGTCGGACTCCACCCGAACGATGAGGTTCTCGCAGCCTTCGCCGTAGCACCACGCGCTGTTAAGGTCAGGGTCGAGGGCTTCATTGCCTTTCAGCAGCACCGTGCCGTCCTTATTGGTGTTAGCACGGTCAAGGGCGGTGTAATCTGTGGTAAGTAACCGTTCTTTGGCTTTGTAAATACTGACTTTCGCGCCTTCCACGGGCAGTCCGGTCTTCATGTCCGTCACCCAGACGAGCGTGTTGAAATGGCCGAGTTTGGCGTGTACGGCAAAGGGCGTGACCTGCGCGAAGACGGGCGCGGGGTCTTTGTTCACGATGGGCGAGGTGCTCAGGCTGCCGGAGACGAGGCCGGACTTATCGCCGAGGATGCCGCGGATGCCCAGCGGCACGGCGAACTGGATGTTCTTCACCTCTTGGGTGAATGGCACGTCATGGCTGCTGGAGGTGATGCCGCTGCCCTGCGCGAGCTTCGAGAATTGCAGCGTGGCTTTCTCCAGATTAGTCACGTAAAGCGGCACATCCGAATCCACGCCGGATTCCAACACATAGCGCGTGCTGGCGAGGACATAGTTCGGCGGGCGGGAATCGGTGGTGAAGGAGAGGCTGAACGGTTTGGCAAGAAGTCGCCCAAAGGCATCGCGCATATCGCTGGTGCGTGTATCACGGAAAATGCCTAAGAACCGCTCCCACCACGTCAGCGCAGGGGCTTTGGAGGCGATGGTGTAGGGATGCTCCGCTTTCAAGCGTTCGGGTAGGAAGACGCTATAGACCTTGCCCTTGGTATGCGCCTGATAGACGGCGAAGGCATCGCCGCTATTCGC
>VGDC01000268.1 GCA_016869895.1 Alphaproteobacteria bacterium | reverse complement strand
CGTATCGTGTCTAATATGACAGATGCCACGCCGAACCATGCCTCGCGCTATCCGATAGACCAAGACCCGAAGGGCATCACCCTTTCGGATGTGCTTTCGTTGCCGCATGGTGAGCTGTCGAAGGCCATCGCCGCTTTGCCGAAAGGTCAGCTGGCGGTGGAGGGATTGCCGACCGTGGGTGCATCCAGCTATCCGGTGGATGACGGGGCAGGGCAGGAGGCGGCGGAATTCCTGCGTAGCAATCCACCCATAGCACAGAAATACCAGCCGAAGGACGATGCGAAAGAACCCGTCTTCCGCAATCAGGCGCAGATCATGGCGCATGCTTCGCAGAAACACGCTTGGCGTTGCGGTGAGTCTCTCTCGCTGGTCGCCATTCCTCGTTTCTGGCCGGAAAAGGGCACGGAGCGACACGAAGACCACCGCGTGTTCGATATGCTGGGTAAAGCGATGGATTCGGGGATATTCAGCGACCCCGAAACCGTGGGCAGGCTTTCTTCTCCCAAGGATGCCAAGCTGACCCAAGAAGAGGCCATCGCCAAAGGCACGGAAGTGCTGGAACGCCACGAGGCGTGGAAGAAGAACGCGGTGGCGCAGCAGCAAGCATCCGCCAAAAAGCACGGCTGGGCAGATAAAGAACAGACCCGCCGTAGCACCGCGGCCTCCAAGCCGAACCCCTGCCTAGGCTTCTAAACCGTCATCAAACGGTCACATATCCCCCTTATAATTCCGGCGTTTCCTTATTCTGAATTCTAGAATTTTAGTAGCTTTTGCTATCCCTGCATCCGCTACTGGAAACCGCTACCAAAACAGAAAATCTCTGGTTTTGGTTATACACCCCCGAAAGGAGTGTGATTTCGATGGAATGGATTGGATTTGCCCTGACGCTCTTGCTCCTCGGCGGTCTCGTCACCATCATCGTCCTCGCCATCCGCGACAAGAAGATCTACATCGACACGGAGTTCTCACTGCGAACCCTCCCTGCCGGTCGACTCTTCGAGCTGGATGGCCACTGGGTGAACGACGACGAGGAAGGTTTCAGCAAGCACTGGGAGACCACCGCCTCGCGCTACCTCACCTTCGAAGACGCCCGACTCGCCTACAAGACCTTCGTCTTGCTGCGCGCCAAGGACTACACGAAGGTGAACCTGTCGTCGTACATGTCGTCCCTGCTGCTGATCGCGCCCGACCTCGTCGACAAGCTCGCCGCCCGGAACGTGTTCTACAGCATGCACGACTTCGTCACCCATGTCGCGCTCTTCGACGATGCCCTCACGGACACCATCAAGAACCGCGACGTCGACCCCGCCGAGTACGACCTCGACAAGTCCGGCTGGGATGACAACGACGAGAACTAGACCCTCTCGTTCCGCGTCATGAAGAAAGGCACTTCCCCGATTTTTTCCTTCACCGGAAAATCTCGCCGGAAGTGCCTTTCTTTTTGTCATCAATCCGTAACCGATTCCTTTTATAATCAGGGCGTTTCTTTATTCATCCTTTGAATTTACGCCCTGTTCGCACCCTTGCTTACTCCGGCTTGAAACGCTACCGCTCGTGAAAATCTCACTTCGGTTAAACATCTGATTGGATGTGATAGATAGATGGAAACCCTGGCTTGGCTCGGTGTCATCGCTGTCCTCGTCGTCGCCTACCTCGTCTCGATCTTCCTTCGGCAATCGCTGAAAGAACATCGTGAACGCAAGGCCGAAGAGAACAAGAAGAAAGCAGCTGAAGAAGCCGCCTTCCTCAAGCGACTGGCTCCCGTCCTCGCGGACATCATGCGTCTTCCCGTCGGTCAGTTCACCTTCCAGCCTCCGCCCGTACCCAAGTACATCGGAATCTGGATCTTCGAACTGCCGCCGCGCCAGACCATCACGCCCGCCGCCCACTTCGTCGAGAAGGCCGTGTACCTCTACCTTCGGGCAGTGGAAGCCGGCAAGGTCGAGAAGCAGCTGTTCAAGACCCAGAGCGCACTCGTCGCCTTCGTGGACAACCACATCAAGCGACTGCTCTGAACCTGACCATCACGGAAAGGCACTTCCCCGATTTTTTCCCTCACCGGAAAATCTCGCCGGAAGTGCCTTTCTTTTTGCGCATCGGTCGGCTATCTTCCTGCCAACCAAAAATAAGACTTCGAGATAAGGGTGAGTGCATGTCCATCTTCAGCCGTGAGAACCGCGCGATATTCTTCAATTTGAGCGTCATCGTCGTCGCGCTCGGTTACTTCGTCGACATCTTCGACCTGACCCTGTTCAACATGGTGCGCCGCCAAAGCCTGATGGACATCGGCATCCCCGAATCGGAACTGGTCTCCAAGGGCATATTCCTGCTGAACACGCAGATGGTGGGAATGCTGGTCGGCGGTATCCTCTGGGGGCAGCTGGGCGACCGGAAAGGCCGCACCGCGACGCTTTTCGCCTCTATCATCCTTTATTCCGTCGCTAATATCCTCAACGCCTTCGTCACTAATTTCGAGCAATATTTCGTGCTGCGTTTCATCGCGGGTGTCGGCCTTGCCGGAGAATTGGGCGTGGGCATCACCCTCATCGCCGAGTTGCTGCCCAAGGAAAAGCGCGGGCTGGGCACGATGTTCGTCGCTGCCATCGGCGTTTCCGGCGCGGTGCTGGGCGGCATCATGGTCGAGATTCTGGATTGGCGCATCTGCTACATCATCGGCGGTGTCATGGGGCTGGGGCTGCTGTTCCTGCGAATGTCCATCAAGGATTCCGGCCTCTATAAAGCCATGCACGCACAGGAAGGCATCAATAAAGGCCGATTCCTGGATTTCTTCCGCAGCAAGTCCCTCTTTAAGCGTCTGGTGGTCTGCATACTCATCGGTGCGCCGCTGTGGTATGTGGCGGGTATCGTCATGCCCTTCAGCCCTGAATTGGGTCGCGACCTTGGGGTGGCCGAGGAACTGACATCCTCCCGCACCATCGCTATCCTCTATCTCGGCCTGACCTTCGGTGATTTCTTCAGTGGGTGGCTCAGCCAGCACCTGCGCAGCCGCCGTCAAGCCTTATGGCTGTTCCAGCTGGGCTGCGTGGTGTCGCTTGCGGCGCTGTTCTTCACCACCGAAGGGCGGG
>VGDC01000267.1 GCA_016869895.1 Alphaproteobacteria bacterium | reverse complement strand
CTTGCGCGCTTGCGCCGCATCCCGCATCTGGAATTCATCCGCATCGGCACGAAGATTCCCGTGGTCATGCCCCAGCGCATCACCAAGAACCTCACCAAGATGTTGGCGAAGTATCATCCGCTATGGATGAGCATCCACTTCACCCATCCTGATGAACTCACCCCCGAAGCGGTCGAGGCCTGCACACGCCTTGCTGATGCCGGCATTCCACTCGGCAGCCAGACGGTGCTGCTGAAGGGCATCAACGATGATGCGGAGGTGATGAAATCCCTCATGCACAAACTACTCAAAGCGCGCGTGAAACCCTATTATCTCTATCAATGCGATCCCGTTTCTGGCTCCGCCCATTTCCGCACACCAGTGGAAAAAGGGCTGGAGATCATCCGCGCCCTGCGCGGCCACACCACGGGTTATGCCGTGCCGCAATTCGTGGTCGATGCACCGGGTGGCGGTGGCAAGATTCCGCTCTTGCCGGATTACGTCGTCGGGCGCGATGGGGAAGACCTGTTGCTCACCAATTTCGAGGGTGGCACCTACCGTTATCACGACCCCGAAGGCACGCTCGGTGAAACCCAGAACACCGCCAAAGCGCAGGGTTTCGAGCTAAACGCCCAAAAAGGCATGTATGTTAAGCCAGTGGTCTCCGTCTAATGCGTGTCGGTTTCGTCTATGATGCCAAGGAGGACTATCGTCCGTTAGGTTTGCCGGATGAGGCCATCGCCGAATTCGACGATGAGAAGACCCTGCACGACATCACCGCCACGCTCACCAGCTTCGGCTTCACCGTCGATCGCATCGGCAATCTGCAAGCCCTTGTCGCCCGCCTTGCCATGGGTGACAGTTGGGACATCGTCTTCAACTGTGCCGAAGGGCTATATGGCGCCGCGCGCGAAGCCACCGTCCCTGCTCTGCTCGATGCCTACCGCATCCCCCACGTCTTCTCCGATGCGGTCACGATGGCCTTGACCTTAGACAAATCCATCGCCAAACGGCTTGTCGCCGCAGCGGGCATTCCCACCGCGCGCTATCATGTCGTCAGCACCGCGAAAGAACTCGCCGCTGTTGACCTGCCCTATCCCTTATTTGCCAAGCCCGTGGCCGAAGGTTCGGGCAAAGGCGTGCTCGCCACCTCCCATGTCACCACGCCAACACAACTGGCGGCGGTGTTCCATGAATTGACCTCGCGCTTCCATCAACCTATACTGGTCGAAACCTACCTGCCCGGCAGGGAATTCACCGTGGGCATCCTTGGCACAGGCGACACCGCCCATGTCATCGGAGTCGCGGAAATCGGCATGATGGAGGACGACGGAGTGGACGGTCAGTTCAATTCCTATCACAACAAGCAGAACGCGCTGGAGACCTACACTCTCGCGGAAGACGCAGAAGCCACCCGCGCGGGCGAAGTCGCCCTTGCCGCTTGGCGAGTCCTCGGCGGTAAGGACGCAGGGCGTATCGACATTCGTTCAGACAAGTCCGGCATCCCCCATTTCATCGAGATGAACCCACTTGCAGGCTTGCAGGAGGGATATTCCGAACTTCCCATCCTCGCCGAGCTGGCAGGCGTCACCTATCCTTCCCTTCTTGAGTGCATCATGCGTTCAGCCCTTAACCGCCACGGCCTCCACTGGCCGCAGGAGCGCGCCGCATGAGTGCCAAATCCCTCGCTATCCTTTACAGCGGCTCAGCCGACAGCCAACGCCCCGACGATGCCGATACGCTCGCCGAAGCCGCCTTCCTGCGCGGTCTGGCGGAAGAGCTTGGCTATCAGGTCGCCATGGTCTCCTATGCGCAGGAGCTTTCCGAAGTCATGTGGCAGTTGGATTCCGCCCAGCCGCAGGTGGTGCTGAACCTCGTGCAATCCGTCGAGGGCAGCGACGCCGACATCGACGAAGCCACCGCCACGCTAGATGTCATGCTGATGCCTTACACCGGCAGCGACACAGGGGCGCTACGCGCCATCGCCACCAAACCTGCGATGAAATCCCTTCTTCGCGCCGCCAGCATCCCCACGCCCGAATGGCTGGATGAATACGATGTGCACAGCGCACCCCAAGGCACCTATATTGTCAAATCCGTCTCCGAACATTGCTCGCTCGGCATTGACGCGACCTCCATCGTCTCCGCCGACCGCCTGCCCGACACCATCGCCGACCGCAAAGCCCGTTTCGGCGGCGAGTGGTTCGCCGAGGGCTATCTTCCGGGGCGGGAATTCAATGTCTCCCTGCTGGCTGATTCCACGGGCGTGAAAATCCTCCCCATCGCGGAGCTGTCCTTCGCGGCCATGCCGCACGGCCATCCCCCCATCGTCGATTACGCCGGAAAATGGGAGCCGCAAAGCGCGTCATACAGCGGCAGCCAGCGCGTCTTCCCTCCCCTGCAAGGGCCGGATGGCGCATTGCTCAATCAGCTTGCCTCCCTCGCGCTCGCCTGCTGGCGCGCCTGCGGCCTCAGCGGCTATGCCCGTGTCGATTTCCGCTTGGATGCCCAAGGCAACCCTTGGGTCATCGACGTGAACGCCAACCCCTGCCTCTCCTCCGATGCCGGTTTCATGGCCGCAGCGGCGCAGGCGCGTCTTCCCGCCTCCACCGTCTTGCAAAGGATTCTTGATGACGCTGCCTCCCGTACCGCATGAGCCGCTTTCACTGACATGGGATAACACCCCCCGCCCATCCGATGTGGATGCTGTGCGCGCACTGGTGCATTCCACAGGCGTCTTCTCGCCGGAGGAAGTGCGCGTCGCCGGAGAACTGGTCGAGGATGCGCTGGATAAGGACGACGGCAGCTATGCCTTCGTATTCGCGCGGTTGAATCAGGGCAAACGTCTGGTCGGCTACGCCTGTTTCGGCGACATCCCCCTCACCGATAACCGCTACGACCTCTATTGGATCGCCGTCTCGCCCGCGCTCCGGGGGCGTAACCTCGGCGCGGAATTGCTCCTACGTGTCGAGCATCGCATCCGCAACTCCGGTGGGCGCATTCTGTATGCCGAAACCTCCGGACGCGACGATTATAAGCCCGCGCATCAATTTTATCGCAAAAATGGCTTCATAGAATGCGCGAATATCGCTGATTTTTACAAATTAGGCGATGCAAAAA
>VGDC01000266.1 GCA_016869895.1 Alphaproteobacteria bacterium | reverse complement strand
ATAGGACTGCGCCGCCTTGCCCGCTTTCACGTCGCAGGTCAGGCCGTTGTGGTTCACGGTCTTCACGCTATCGGCCACTTCGCGGTCGCAAAGCGCGCTATACGCCACGCCCGTCGCCGCACGTTCCAGACGGCACTTCGCTTCGCCGATCATCAGGTCGGCATTCGCGGGGTTACACAGCAGGCGGTGGGTCGCGTCCGAACCGGCGGAAATCGGCTGCACCTTACACAGGAAGCCCGAAATCTCCACGTCCACGGTCGGTTTGCCTGCGGTGATGGCGGGGCATTTCGCATCGAACACCTGCGCATATCCCGCCTGTTTCGCGGTGGAGGTCGTCACCGTGCAGTTCGAACCGGCGATGGTCGTGTTGGCCACGGCTTTCGCGTTCGGGTCATTGGGCTGTCCGTCAGCGGGTTTTGCGCTGTCCGACTCTTCAAGCCCTTCCGCGCGCGCCGCCTGTTCATAGAAATATTTCCGCTGTTCGAGCATACGCTCTTCGATCAGCTGCTTGCGCTGCGCCAGACCGAGGTTATAAAGCCGCGCGGCTTCCTCTTCGCTTTGGGTCAGCCCGCCCGCTCCGGCGCGATACATCAGACCGAGCTGCATGGTCGATTCGGGGTCACCCGCCAACGTGCCTTTTTTATACCATTCCAGCGCGGTGGCGTTATCCTTCTTCACTTCCATGCCGCCATCGGCCAGCTTCGCCATTTTATCCGTCAGGCTCTCGCCGCTTTGATAATTCGGGCCGTAATCGCGATAGATATCGCCGATTTTGGAATAGGCTTCGAACTCGCCTTTATCGATGGCTGCTTTATACCAGTTGATGGCCTGTTCATCGTTCTTCGACGTGCCGTTGCCGTTGCGGTAGGCATCCGCCACTTCGTTGATGGAGGCGAGGTCACCCGTCTGCGCACGGGCGAGCGCATTGTTGAACTGCTCCTTGGTCATCTTGTGACCGTGTTCGTTGCCGTCCCCATTGATCCACTCGTTCATCATCTTGTCCGTCGCGGCGATGGCGCGCAGGCGTTTGGACTGATAATCATTGCCCGTGTTGCTGGGGTCGGCCTTGAACATATCGGGCGAGTCGCCCTTGTGCTTGTCATGTACTTCACCGGGCTTCAGCTCGCGGTTCGCGCTGGGTGCGTTCAGATAATCCTGTGCGAAGACGGGGGCGCAAACGCCCATCGCAGCGACGACCAACGAGGCCAGAAGGGTATGCTTGAAGTGTCTGTTCATGGTTTTTCCCGCATTTTTTGCCGTTTTTGGACTGTCTTGGGAGCCGCTCCACCTTCGCGGCGGGGGCATAAAACTCAGCCCGTATATTATGGCACTTTCTATTCTAATGTATAGGTATTTCTGTTTTTGGCGCGCGCGCAGCCTTATCTTGCGGGGCGGGTGAGGATTGGGGTTGTCAGGGCGCGGTTTTTTCATTAACCTGCGCGCCAATGCAATCAATCGAAGGACTTGGGCATGCCATACGTTCCCGTCAATCTTCTCCTTGACCGCGACGTGATGCGTGGCGACACGCTGAACCTCCCCTATCCCCGCGGCAAGAACGAAGGCAGCTTCTTCTCCGCCATCAACCATAACATGGGCATCGACGGGCAGTTCTATCTCTGCCCCAAGGATTTCGTCGTCACCATGCGGTCGGATCACATCGCCCTGCACTGGCACGGTCCCCGCGATTTGAAGCGCGGCACCCTGCTGAACCTCCAGCTTGAAGAGCCGGGCGGCGATTTCTATTTCGACCAGAAACGCGGCACCACCATCCTCAACATGGTGCAATCCTCGCTCTATCTCGTCAACCTCGGCGGCCCCAAGGTCGAGAACGCCAATCTCTATGTGCGTTCCCAGCCCATTCCCGTCCCCGGCAACATCGTCATATCCGGCGAGCAGCCCTATACCTCGCGTAACGTCGTCGTCCATTCCACGCAGGACAACAGCCATTGCGTCTTCCGCCTCGAAGGCGTCGATCTCTATGGCCGCCCCATGGTCGAAGACCTCAAAGGCCCCACCGCCGAATCCGGCCGCACCGACGGCAACAAAGCCTTCACCAAACTCACGAAAATCACCGTCCAAGGCGATGTGCGCGGCGAGATCAGCGTCGGCTCCGGCAGCAAATTGGGCTTGCCCGTCTTCCTCCCTGCTTCCGGCTTCGTCATCCGCGAGATGATGAACGGCGTCGCTGTCGCGGGCGGCGTGGTCACTCCGGGTGAGACCCGCTTCCCCACCGCCACCACCAGCGACACACGCGGCACGTATTCTCCCCCGCGCCCGCAGGAACTGGATGGTCGCACCGCCATCCACCTGCTCGTGTCCCTGCCCAGCCCCGGCAACATCGGTCTGCCAGACTTTACGGGCTAATCCTTCACGGGCTGAGGCATCACAGCGTTCTGATGCGGTATTTCGGCGGTTTTCTGCCGCGCCGCCAGTTCAGGTATTGGCTCAGCGCGTCCACCTGATCGTCATGTCTGGCGTTCGGGAATCCCATCACCTCCGTTTCGAACGCCGCCAGCCACACCGCCTCCACGGGCACGCTCACCATCCCCGCCTCTATCATCGCCGAAATGGCGGCGAAGCGCGTCACCTTGTCCTGCACCGGCATCACGGGCACCACGGGCACGCCCTCCCCCTGCCAGCGGATGTCCTGAATCAGGCTTTGCCCGCTGGCCTTGTCCTCCATCAGCACCACATCCGCGCCGTATTCCCGCGCCGTGCGCGTCACCATCCGCCGCAGGTCGGGATATTCCGCCCGCACCACCGTCACATCCAGCACGAATGCCTCGCCGTCCTTCTCCCCGAAGGTGATGCACACGCTGGGGTCGTGCGCCGCTCCTACCTTGATGCCCGTATCCCAGCTTTGCACGATGCGGCTGAAGGTTTCCGGCGGCGTGCTATGGCGGCGGAACCATTCCCTGCGCACCATCTCGCCGTCCTGCGGCACGGGTCTTTGCTGGTATTGTGACGCGAAAGCGCGGCTGCCCAACTCGCGTTTCAGCTCGTCCAGCATTCGAGCGTCCTCCCGCTCAGGGTGCAGCACCTCCCCTGCCTTTCTGAATTTAGCGAACGTGCCGATGCGGTATTCCCGCTCCTCTTCGGCGATGGCGGGA
>VGDC01000265.1 GCA_016869895.1 Alphaproteobacteria bacterium | reverse complement strand
TTGAGCGATGCCCCCAAGCATATCCACGCCGCCGAACAGGTGAAGGAAGTGGAGGCGAGCCTCGCCCATTCGGGCAAACGCCCCGTGGAGTGGCTGCTGGAGAATGCACCTATCGATAAGACGTGGTGCTTCATCCACTCCACCCACCTGACCGAAGCGGAGACAGATGCACTGGCGGCCAGCGGCGCAGTGGCAGGCCTCTGCCCCACCACCGAGGGCAACCTCGGCGATGGCATCTTCAACGGCGCGCGCTTCTTCGAGAAACGGGGGCATTTCGGCATCGGCACGGATAGCCACATCATGGTCAACCCCGCCGAGGAATTGCGCCTATTGGAATACAGCCAACGCCTTGCTCATAAAGGCCGCGCGCTGCTGCTGGACGATGGCAAATCCTGTGGCCGCACCCTATGGGACAAAGCGGTGACGGGCGGCAACCGCGCCATGGGCACGCATGAAGCAGGGCTGATGGCTGGAACACGGGCGGATTTCCTGACGCTCGACCTCTCCCATCCGCTTTTCGCGGGCAAAAACGGCGATGCCATCTTGGACACCGCCATCTTCGGGTCTGTCACTCTTCCTGTGCAAGATGTGTATGTCGGCGGGAAAGCGGCGGTGAAGGACGGCCACCACCCGCTACAGGCGCAAGCCGCGCAGGCCTTTTCGCGCACGCTCCTGCGCCTGACGGCATGACGCATTTATAGGCTTGCCAACCTCAAGCTTTTATCCTATAAGCAAACCCTCTTTCGGGTGAACGACACGTTCACGCCGCGCTGCCCGGATAGCTCAGTTGGTAGAGCAACGGATTGAAAATCCGTGTGTCGCTGGTTCGAATCCGGCTCCGGGCACCATCTTTCTTCCCTTCTCCATATACACTCCCATAAAGCCACCATCCCCTTGCTTATCGGGATGAATCGCGCTAAACCTAGTGCGACCAAGAAGGGGAATAGCATGACAAAAGCAGTGATATTGGCAGGTGGCCTCGGCACGCGACTCAGCGAAGAGACTGTGCTGAAACCAAAGCCGATGGTGGAAATCGGCGGAATGCCCATCCTCTGGCATATCATGCAGTTCTATGCGTCTTATGGCGTAAAGGAATTCATCATCTGCGCGGGTTACAAGCAATATATCATCAAGGAATTCTTCGCCAACTTCCGCCTCCACGCCTCCGACATCACCTTCGACCTGAAAAGCGGCACCATCACCACCCACAGCACCAATGCCCCCGACTGGAAAGTGACCGTAGTGGACACGGGCGAAGCGACCATGACGGGCGGTCGCCTGAAGCGCGTGCGCGATTTCATCGGCGATGAGACCTTCTTCCTCACCTACGGCGACGGCCTTTCCGACGTGAACCTCGGCGAGCTGCTCGCGCATCACAAAAAAGCGGGAAAGACCGCCACCCTCACCGCCGTTTACCCTCCCGCCCGCTTCGGCGCGCTGGACATCGAAAACGGCCTCATCACCCATTTCCGCGAAAAGCCCACCACCTCCGAACGCCGCATCAACGGCGGATATATGGTGCTGGAGCCCAAATTCATCGACCTTATCAAAGGCGATTCCACCGTGCTGGAGCAGGAACCGCTGACCACCGCGGCGCATCAGGGCGAGTTGACCGCCTTCGAGCATGACGGCTTCTGGCAGTGCATGGACAAGGTGCATGATAAACTGCTTCTGGAAGACATCTGGGCGACAGGGAACGCGCCATGGAAACGCTGGTGAACAGTCCATTCTGGCATGGCAAACGTGTTTTCGTCACCGGTCACACCGGTTTCAAAGGCGCGTGGCTGACGGCCATCCTCCACCGCATGGGTGCGGAAGTGACGGGCTATTCCCTACCCGCGCCGACCGAGCCGAACCTCTTCGGGCAGTTGGGTTTGGCGGATAAAATCCACCATATCGAGGGCGACATCCGCGACCGCGAGCACCTGCCTCGCGCCATGCAGGATGCGAAGCCGGAAATCCTACTGCACCTCGCCGCGCAAAGCCTCGTGCGCCGTTCATACCACCACCCCTTGGATACCTTCGACACGAACGTGACGGGTACACTCAACGTGCTGGAAGCCGCCCGCCATGTGGAATGCTTGCGCGCCATCGTCTCCGTCACCACCGATAAATGCTACCGCAACGACGACACGGGCAGGCTGTTCACTGAATCCGACCCGCTCGGCGGCAAAGACCCGTACAGCGCCAGCAAGGCGGCGGCGGAAATCGTCAGCCAATCCTACGCCGAAAGCTTCTTCAAAGACTCCCCCGTGGCACTCGCCACAGCGCGCGCCGGAAACGTCATCGGCGGCGGCGACTGGGCGGAAGACCGCCTGATTCCCGATGTCGCCCGTGCTGTGGCAGCGGGGAAATCCGTGCAAATCCGCAACCCGAAAGCCACCCGCCCGTGGCAGCACGTGCTGGAGCCGGTCTGCGGCTATCTGCTGCTCGCGGAACGGCTTTATAGCGAAGGCAAGCAATTCGCTTCCGGCTGGAATTTCGGGCCATACGCATCCGATATCCAACCCGTCGGATATGTCCTCGAAGAACTGCAGCGCAGCTTCCCCTTCACACTGGAGCTGGACACCGCGCCCCAACCCCATGAGGCGAAAACGCTAGGGCTGGACATCACCAAAGCGGTGACCGAACTCGGCTGGCGACCGCGCCTGACCCTTGCCGATGCTGTGCGCTGGACGGGCGAGTGGTACAACGCCGTCCACACAGGCGAATCGGCGGCGGCCATCACCGAGAAACAGATTTCGGATTTCCTGAACGCATGAAGTTCCACGCGACACCCATCTCCGGCCTGTTCATTGCGGAATCCACCCGCATCGGCGACGAGCGCGGCCATTTCATGCGGCTATACTGCGGCCCCACGCAGGAAGAAACGCTCGGCACATTCCGCCCACCCGTACAGATAAACCACTCCTTCACCCGCGAATGCGGCACGGTGCGCGGCATGCATTTCCAGCGCGCCCCTGCGCTGGAGGCCAAGACCGTGCGCTGCCTGCGTGGCCGTGTGTGGGATGTGGCGGTGGATTTGCGCAATGGCTCACCCACTTTCCTGCAGCACCACGCGGTGGAGCTTTCGCCCGAATCCGGCCTCGCCTTCGTCATTCCCGAAGGCTTCGCC
>VGDC01000264.1 GCA_016869895.1 Alphaproteobacteria bacterium | reverse complement strand
TGGCGAAATGTTCGTTGAAGGGATAATAGCGCACCTGCCCCACTTCGATGAGCAGGCCGGGAATGGAAGCCGAGTGGAACTCGATGCGCGCCACTTCGTCCCACGTCAGGTATTCCTTCAGCAGCAGCGGCGGAGCGTATTTCCCGGGGCGGCGTTTATCCAGTATCTCTTTTATCTTGCTCTCGCCGATGGGCACGAGCGCGTCGATGGTCGCCAGTGTCTTGGCCATATCCATATTCTGCTCGGTGCGGAGCAACATGCGGTAGTTCTGCTCGTTGGTGGCGAGCGGAACGGCCTGCCTATCGGTGATGGTGCCGCGCATGGGCGGGGTCAGATGCAGTTTGATGCGGTTGCCATCCGCCATCGTGCGGTAGCGGTCGCCTTGCAGGAATTGCAGGTGATACAGCCGCGCCAGCAGGATGGAAGAGATGGTGATGCCCGCTGCGCCCAGCACGAAGGTGCGGCGCGTGAGCACCGGCAGTTTCTTCTCTTCCGCCGCTCGACTGCGGCGTTTGGCGGTGGGGCGGGGTTTGGGTCTGGATTTGCGCGGTGCCATGGGTCAGCTCCGCTTCGTGTGGGTCTTATGTGCTTTGCGCTTCGTGCCGCCGGGGCGGCGCACATTGCTCATGGTGTTATCCGGCAGGAAGCGGTACAGCGCGTTGAACGCCACATGCAGCAGCGGATACAGCCCGAAGGTGAAGCACCATTGCATGAAGCTCGCGCCGGGGCGGAGCAGTTCCTTCTCATAAGCACTGGCCAGCGCCCATTGCGCGAAGAGCACGGGCACGATGATGAGCCCGAAACCGACCCACATCGCCCAGAACGTCTCCTTCACCAGATAGCGTTGCTGTGACAGCACCAGCAGGCGGAAGAAGATGAAGATGAGCGACGACATGCCGAGCGCGATGCCGAAGAGCGCGTCCCGTAGGATGCCCAGCAGGAAGACCAGCCAGAAGGGGATGGCGGCGGGGCGGAAAATCGTCCAGTAATAGATGCTGATGAGGATGATATCCGGCGGGAAATCGCCCATCCCCGCTAGCCCGATGGGGGCGAGGGACAACAGGAAGAACATCAGCGTGCCGAGGCCGGGCAGCGCCATGCGCGCGTAATACTCGAACTTGAAACTCGAATCGACCATCTGGATTCCGGCGAACATTCAGGGACAGCGCGCAAATGCGCTTCGCATCAAGATAATCGCATGGACGGTGGGAATCAATGAGGAAAGCTTATTCCGCCGCTGCGGGGGTAGCGGTGAAGGGCTCTTCCACGGCCTCGCGGTGGATGGCGCTGACATAGTTCAGGCGGTACCAGTTCGCATAGGGGCGCACTTTCACCACACCCGCGTGGATGGACACGACCTCGCCCACGGGCAGGCCTGCAGGAACGGTGTCGCCATCGCCGGAGGTGATGAGCTTCTCGCCCACGGTGATTTTGGAATCATCGGCGAGGTAGAGCAGCGAAAGGGTTTCCGAGTTGTCGCCCGCGGCGATGGAGCGTTCGCGCGACTGCGTGGTGACGACGGGGACGCGGGAGTTGATATCGCTCAGCAGCAGCACGCGGGAGCTATGGTTACCCGCTTCGATGACGCGACCCACGAGGCCATCGCCGTTGATGACCGGCTGGCCTTCGGCCATGCCCAACTGCGTACCTGCGTTCAGCAAGACGGTGCGCGAAAGCGGACCGCTACGGTCGCTGATGACCTTGGCGGTGGTGAAGCTGAGTTTCTCATCGGCGGAATAGTGCAGCAGTTCACGCAGCGCGGCGTTCTCTGCTTCCAGCTGGGTGGCGACGTTCTGCCACTGCATCAGGCGCGCATTCGCTTCGCGGAGCTGGGCGTTTTGGGCATAGACATTCGTGAAGGTGGCGACCCAACTGCGCAGGCGGCTGACCGCATCGCTCGGCTGGCTGAGCAGGTCGAGGGCAGGGGTGGCGGAATCGGCGATGGGGGTGCTGAGTGCCGAGCGGAGCTGCGGCGACGTGCGGCTGACGACGATGAGCGCGACGGAGGCAAGAATCATCAATACCAAAGAGGCACGGCCAAGCAACTGGCGCGGCGAGAGCGCGATGGCATGGGCGGATGATTTACGGCTACGGCTTCTCAAGCATCATTCCTTCGGCGTTACTTTGCCTTGTTATTCTGGGTCTTATTATTCTGGCATCATAGCACGCCGAAAGTTAAAAACTCTTTAACGCCTTGCCTTTTCGGAAAATACGGCAATCTATCCACAGACGCAACCCCTAATTCGGCAGCGCAGCAAGAAGATTTTCGGGTGACATCAGAGCGGATTTGCAGGATGCAGAGAGAAGCAAAGGAACGAGGGCGCGGTCAGCAGACCGCGCGAGCCATCAGCCCGCGGAGCGGTAGCCCATGTGATTCGCAGGAGGCGAATCACGGGGCGAATCAAAACTCAATCCTGCTTGAACAAGACGTGCTTGAGGACGTTGGCGTGCTCCAACACTTGACCCGTTCCGCGTGCCACGCAGGTCAGCGGATCATCGGCGATGACGACGGGCAGGCCGGTCGCCGCGCTGACGACGCGGTCAAGGTTGCGCAGCTGCGAGCCACCACCGGTCATCACGATGCCTTTATCCACGATGTCGGAGGACAGTTCCGGCGGGGTGAGTTCGAGCGCGACTTTCACCGCTTCGATGATTTGGCTGACGGGTTCTGCAAGCGACTCTGCCACCTGATATTCGGTGAGTGCGAGTTCTTTGGGCACGCCGTTCAGCAAGTCGCGACCTTTGATTTCCATCACGCGGCCTTCGCCCACATCGGGGAGGCACGCCGCGCCGATTTCCTTCTTGATGTTCTCGGCAGTGGTTTCGCCGATGAGCAGGTTATGGTAACGGCGGATGTAGGAGATGATGGCTTCGTCCATCATGTCGCCACCCACGCGGGCGGAGCGGGAGTACACGATACCGCCCAGCGACAAAACGGCGACCTCGGTGGTGCCGCCGCCGATATCGACGATCATCGAGCCGGTCGGTTCGGTCACGGGCAGACCCGCGCCGATGGCCGCTGCCATTGGCTCTTCAATCAGATACACTTCGCCAGCACCCGCGGATTCCGCGGCTTCCTGAATCGCGCGGCGTTCCACGGGGGTGGAGCCGGAAGGCACGCAGATGAT
>VGDC01000263.1 GCA_016869895.1 Alphaproteobacteria bacterium | reverse complement strand
ATCCGTTCCGGCTTTGGCGAGGATGCGCCCGAAGGGGTCGGCGATGAAGCTGCTGCCCCAGAACTCCAAGCCCGTATCAGGGTGGCCTTCATGGCCGATGCGGTTCACAGCGGCGACAAAGATGCCATTGGCGATGGCGTGGGAACGCTGGATGGTCTCCCACGCATCGGCCTGCGCTGCGCCCAGCTCGGCTTTCTCGGCGGGTTGCCAGCCGATAGCGGTGGGATAGAAGAGAATGTTCGCGCCCTGCATGGCGGTGAGGCGCGCGCCTTCGGGATACCACTGATCCCAGCAGACGAGCGTGCCGATGCGGCCATGGGCGGTATCGACGTTTTTGAAGCCGGTGTCGCCGGGGGTGAAGTAATACTTCTCATAGAACTGCGGGTCGTGGGGGATGTGCATCTTGCGGTAGATGCCAAGGAAAGTGCCGTCGTTATCGAAAGTGACGGCGGTATTGTGATACACCCCCGGAGAGCGGCGCTCGAACAGGCTGCCGACGATGACCATCTTCAGCTCTTTGGCCAAGGCGGAAAGCTTATCAGTGCTGGGGCCGGGAATGGGCTCGGCGAGGTCGAAAAGATCTGGGTCTTCGCGCTGGCAGAAATAATCCGTGAGGAACAGTTCGGGCAGGACAGCCACTTCCACGCCTTGAGCCGCCGCATCGCGCAGCATCTTCTCGGCTTTGGCCATGCTGATTTTGGGGTCGGCATCGCAGCGCATCTGGATGAGGCCGAGTTTGAACGGTTTGCTATTATAGCCCATGACGTTCCTTCCACTTGATTCACCGAGGGAAAATGAGGGGGTCTGTGTATCACACACGGCGTGGGGTTGCAATGCTGTTGTCTTCGACGGTGGGGCAGCTATGATGGCGGGAAAGGGAGAAGATATGAAACAGGACGCATCAGCTCTGGCCATGACATTCGTGCGCATCTTCGTGCAGAAGCCGTTCTATTTCGCCAAGATATTCGGTCTGGTCGCGCTGGGAGTGATTTTCCTTATTTTCCTCGCGGTCAATGTGTTCCGCGCGCACGAGAGCTTCTTCACGGCCAAGGCTGAAGCCACCGTGACAGCCATTTCCCATAAGATCGCCGAGGGCAGCAGCACCCAGAATTTCCATGCATCCTTCAACGAGAAAGAAGGCTGGAAAAGTGAGAGCAAGTCTGAGGCACCTAGCGTACCGACCTATCATTACACGTTGAAATTCACCGATGATGAAGGCCGGGAGCGTGTGCGGGAGATGGATTCCGGCGAAGAGAAGCCCCTGCCGCTGGCGGTGGGCGACACGCTGCCCATCCATTACAGCACGGTATGGGATGCACTCATCTGGTCGGATGAATCCTTCGCGCCCGAAGGAAAACAGGATGCGGGTTTCGAGGAAGGGTTCGACGAGGTGCGCGGCGTTTTGCTGTTCGGCATCGCCATCGCACTGTGTTTCTATCTCTTCGGGCGCATCGGCATTTTCATGACCGACAAGATACTGCTGGCCGTGCAAATGGGTGCGGCGCAGGCCATTCGAGAACAGGCCATTCGCGAGCAGCAGGACAAAGAAAACTCCGACGCCTGAGGCAATCGGGGTTTCTTTTGAATCAACGGGGAAGCATTAGAAATTCAGGGATTTCACCTGCTTCACACCTTCGATGTCACAGATCTGCTTCACCACATCACCGCTGATGGGTTGATCGACTTCGACCAGCGCGATGGCTTCGTCACCTGCGGTCTTACGGCCCAAGTGGAAGGTGGCGATGTTGATGCCATTCTTGCCGAGCACCGTGCCGAGCTTACCGATGAAACCGGGTTTGTCGTCGTTGTTCACAAAGAGGACGTGATGGCCGAGGCTGGCCTCCAGCGCGATGCCGTTCACTTCCACGATGCGCGGGTGCGAACCGCCGAAGATGGTGCCGGCGATGGTGCGGGTGCGGCGGTCGGTCTCCACCGTGATACGCACAAGCGTCTGATAATCGCCCGTTTTCTCGTTCTTCGTCTCGGTGATGCTGATGTTGCGTTCAGCAGCGATAAGGGGAGCATTGACCATGTTCACCGAATCGACCAGCGGGGCGAGGATGCCCTGAATGGCCACGGCGGTGATGGGCTTGGTGTTCAGCTTCGCGGCCGCGCCCTCGAAATCGATCTTCACGGATTTGATGCCGCTTTCGGTCATCTGGCCGGTGAAGCTGCCGAGCAGGCGCGCCAGCTCGATGTAAGGCTTCAGGCGGGCAGCGTCTTCCGCGGAAACGGAGGGGATGTTCAGCGCGTTGGTGACGGTGCCGTTGACGAGGTAATCGCTCATCTGTTCAGCCACCTGCAAGGCGACGTTCTCCTGTGCCTCGTTGGTGGATGCGCCGAGGTGCGGAGTGGCGACGATGTTGGGCACGCCGAAGAGGATGTTCTCTTTCGCGGGCTCGACCTCGAACACGTCCAGCGCAGCAGCGGCGACATGGCCGGATTCGACGGCGGCTTTGAGCGCGGCTTCATCAATCAAACCACCACGCGCGCAGTTCACGATGCGCACGCCTTTTTTGGTCTTCGCCAATGCTTCCGCGCCGAGGATGCCACGGGTGGCGTCGTTCAGCGGGGTATGGAGCGTGATGAAATCGGCACGTGCGAGCAGGTCGTCCAGTTCCACCTTCTCGACGTTGATGGAATCGGCTTTTTCCTTGGTCAGGAAGGGGTCATAGGCGATGACCTTCATCTTTAGGCCCTGTGCGCGGTCAGCCACGATGGAGCCGATGTTACCCGCACCGATGAGGCCGAGGGTCTTGCCGGTGACTTCAACGCCCATCATGTTCTTGTCCCACTTGCCGGCATGGGTGCTGGTGTTGGCTGCGGGGATGTTGCGCGCGATGGAGAAGAGCAGCGCGATGGCGTGTTCCGCGGTGGTCACGGAGTTACCGAAGGGGGTGTTCATCACGACCACGCCATTGGCGGAGGCGGCTTTGATGTCGACGTTATCCACGCCGATACCCGCGCGACCCACGACTTTCAGCTTCTTCGCATGTTTCAGTGTTTCAGCAGTGACTTTGGTGGCGGAGCGGATGGCCAAACCATCGTATTCACCGATGATGGCGTGCAGTTCTTCAGGGGTGAGGCCGACTTTGACATCCACATCCACGCCGGATTCCTTGAAGATTTCCACGGCGCGGGG
>VGDC01000262.1 GCA_016869895.1 Alphaproteobacteria bacterium | reverse complement strand
CGCCAAGCAGAATGTGGGCAGTTCCGTTGCGTATCTTCCCTACGCGTTGGGCATACCTACCTATCAATAGAAAATGAATGGAGTCTACCATGCGTCTTACCATCACCGCCCTTACGGCATCCCTCCTCGTTTCCACCGCTGCCATCGCTGCGGACGCAAACGTCAAATCCTCCATCGATGCGCTGCCTGCTAAAGGCTCTGTGAGCGTGTCCGGCACCGTTGACCGTATCGTCGATAACGACACTTTCATCCTGCGTGATGCCGCTGGCCAGACCATCGACGTGCACTCCGCTTCCGCTCTGACCATCAAAGAAGGTCAGCAGGTGAGCGTGAAAGGTGAGAAAACCGCTGAGATCGCCGGTATGGGCGAAGAGATCAAAGCCGCCAGCATCACCGGTGGCGCGATGGGCAAAGTAGCTGCTAAGACGACCTCCACCGTGGGTGGTCTGGTTGACACCGCCTCCGCGAAGGTCTCCAAAGTAGCTGACAAGACCGAGCGCGTAGCCGCTAACGCGACCTCCGTCGAACCAACTGAAACCCCTTATGCAGAGAAGAACAACCACTCTGACCTGCCTAACACCGCTTATGACGTCGATGTGAATCGCACCAAAGACGGCAGCATCAACGTTTCCGCTGACCGCACCGCTGACGTGAAGCGTGACGCCGCTGGCGTTGCTATCCACTCTGACGCTGTGAAAGCAGATGCGAAAGTCGATGCGAAAGCTTCCGCACCTGTTCTCAGCAACATCGAGACCCTGCCTGAGAGCGGCCCTGTCGAGTTGAGCGGTGTCGTCAGCCGTGTCAGCGGTAACGACAGCTTCACCCTGAAAGGCGCTGATGGCAAGACCATCAACGTGCAGACCGCTTCCACCGCTACGGTGAAAGAAGGTGACTCTGTCCGCGTTGACGGCCAGATCAGCGACCGTCTGCTGGGCTTCGGCAAGCAGGTAGAAGGTGCGAAAGTCATGGTGCTTGGTTCCAACTAATACCTGACTTCAGCCTGACAGCTAAAAAGGGCGTCCCTCACGGGGCGCCCTTTTTCTTTTGTGTTTCGCGGTTTTTGTCACACTAATTTCACAGAAACAGCATAGAATAACCCTGTTTTCTTACTTTTTCCCTTCTGGTCGTCGTTGCTTCCCGCAGCTTCTCCCCTAAGGGTTCAAGTTATTGTATGCAGTCGCTCCTATGGCTTCCGCATTCAGAAAACGCTATCAGAACAGACCTCCTGTCTCTGATTAAACCACCCGAAAGGTGTGTGTACCATGGGTATCGCCGCGCTCGTGCTCTTCGCCCTGCTCGTCGTCTCGGTCGTCTCCTTCGTCGTTCGCATCATCTCCGTGATCGTCAAGGCCGTCCGTGCTGCTTCCCAGAACAAGACCCTCAAGGTCAACTGGAAGAAGTGGCTGATCTGGCAGGGTGTGCTCGTTCTCGTCGCCATCGCGTCCTTCATCGCCCTCGTCACCGTCGGTGGCTTCGCGCTCGTGGGACTCGTCGTCGGCCTCTTCTGACCTTCGCGCCAGATCTCGCTGACACCCAGACGTGCAAAAGCCTCACTGTTTTGAAATCTGTCCCCTTAAAGGACATTTTTCACTACAGTGAGGCTTTTGTGCTTTTATAACTTAAAAGTGGATGGCGAAGGCGTGCTTGCTGCCAAGGGTGAACTTCTGTTCCTTGGTGTTTGCACCGTCAGTCGCGGTCACGATGTAGGTACCGGGTTTCAAGTCAACCAGCAGGATGGGGCCATCGGTGACCAACTTCAGCACTTCCGTGCCTTTCTCATCGGTGAAATCGACGCGCACGTCGGACACGAAAGAACCGTCTTCACGCGCAAAGGTGATTTTCAACGGATAATCGGCTTCAGCCGCTTTCAGGCGCTGTTGCTCATCCGCGCCCACGCCACCGCTCAAGAAGCGGATGTTGGAGGGGTTGGAAAGCTCGGTCGGGCCTTTGACTTTATCCTGCACGGGCGGCAATTCACGCTCCGGCATCACAATCACCTGATTCTCAGGGACGATGACGGTCAGCTTGCCATCCGGCGCGCCGTTCGGGGTATTGTAATTGCCGATGGTGGCGAACGCAGGCGCGGCGACGGTCATCGACAGCAGCGCAGCGATTGCCAGTTTATTCTTGGAGGGGGTATTCATGATAAACCTCTTTAATTTCGCATGGGAGAAATGCGGGTTTATGGGAAATGAAGCCTAATCAAAATAACAGTGCCCACGGAGGCGGACAAGTAAAACCCGTCCGCCATCCGTGGGTCACAACGTTACGAAACGCGACGATCTTCCCATGCACGAAGCTGCTTTTCCGCTTCATCCTTCGCCACGCCGTAACGTTCCTGAATGAGGCCGACCAGTTTGGTACGGTTACCCTCAATTTGATCCAATTCATCGTTGGTGAGCTTGCCCCACTGACGCTGAACTTCGCCGGTCAACTGCTTCCAGTTTCCTTCGATGATGTCTTTATTCATGGTGGTTCTCCTTTTGGTTGGGTGAATGCTTATGAGCATCCTGAGAACCACATTGCCAGTCGCTACCTCAATCCACCATATGCCCGCAGGTGGCGGCGCATCAAAAACCAATCAATACGCCCTCAGCGAATTGGTTTTACATGCCCTGAATACGGCGGTCACCATTCGTTACGGCAAATTTATACTAGATTGATTATGATTGAAACATCCCGTGCCTGACTTATGAACACGAAGATAAGGAAGACACAATGTCCTTTAAACAACGCAATATACTGATTATCGACGACAGTGCGGGCATCCGCACATTCCTCAATGTATCCCTCCAAGGCGTAGGCGCTCAGATATATGAAGCGCATACCGCCGACGCAGGGCTTAAACTCTATAGCAGCGTGAAACCTGACGTCGTCATCCTCGACCTCGGCCTGCCCGATTTCGACGGGTTGGAACTGCTGCCCATGCTTCGCTCCATCCCCTTGGGCGAAGATAAACAACCCGCCATCATCGTTTTGACCGTGCGCAATGATTCCTACACCCGCAAGATTTCCCGCGAGCGTGGCGCGAACGGTTACATCACCAAGCCCTTCATGGTGGAAGAGCTTTACGAAGCGATCGAGGAAGTGCTGCACTAAGCAGCACTTCTTTTTTGCTTTTTGGAAAAAGGCAATAAAAAGGGAGGCTCGGAAGCCTCCCTTTTTATTCACCTGTTGTCTGGATTAGACTGGCAGGTTGGTC
>VGDC01000261.1 GCA_016869895.1 Alphaproteobacteria bacterium | reverse complement strand
GTCGGCAAGGCTTTGGCAGAACCAGTCATTCGCCACCATGCCGCCATCCACCCGCAGCGTCTGGGTTTCAACATGCCCTGCATCGGCAGCGAAGGCCTCCAGCAAATCGCGCGTCTGGAAGGCCACGGATTCCAGTGTCGCGCGCACAATATGTGCCTTTCCGGTGTCGAGCGTCATGCCCAGAATCGCGCCCCTTGCGCCCATATCCCAATAAGGCGCGCCAAGACCTGTGAAGGCGGGGACGACATGCACCCCGCCCGTATCCGACACAGATGCCGCCAACTGCGCGGTTTCTGCGGATGATGCGATGAGGCCGAGTTTATCGCGCAGCCATTTCACCGCCGCGCCAGCCATGAAAATGCCGCCTTCCTGCGCGTAAGTCACCTCGCCGTTCAGGCGGTAACCCACGGTGGAGAGCAGGCGGTGATGCGATTCCACTTGCGTGTTTCCGGTGTTGCGCAGCACGAAACAGCCTGTGCCATAAGTGGATTTCCACATGCCCGGCGCGAAGCAACCCTGCCCCACAGCGGCGGATTGCTGATCGCCCACGAGTGCACGGATGGGCACGGGCGCGCCGAACCATTCAGGGTCGGTTTCACCATAATCCGCGACCGTATCGCGCACTTCCGGCAGGAGTGAGGCGGGAACGCCGAACAGTTCCAGCAAATCCGCATCCCAGCTTTGCGTGGCGATGTTGAACAGCAGCGTGCGCGAGGCATTGGTGGCATCCGTGGCGTGGACGCGGCCTTTCGTCAGCCGCCAGAGCAGGAAGGAATCCACCGTTCCCGCCGCCAACTTACCCGCTTCGGCATCCGCGCGCGCGCCTTCGACGTTATCGAGAATCCATGCGAGCTTCGTGGCGGAGAAATAGGGGTCGATGAGCAGACCCGTCTTCGCATGCACCAAAGGCTCCAAACCCGCAGCTTTCAGGCGGGCGCAGTGGTCTGCGCCGCGCCTGTCCTGCCAGACGATGGCGCGGTGTATCGGCTTGCCTGTCGCACGTTCCCAGACGATGAGCGTTTCGCGTTGGTTGGTGATGCCGATGGCGGCGGGCAAGCCGCCCGCGTGAGAAATCACCTCGCGGCAAGTGGCCAAAGTGTCGCTCCAGATGGTCTCGGCATCTTGCTCTACCCATCCGCTCTGCGGGAAGAACTGGCTGTATTCGCGCTGCGCGACATGCTCGAAACCGGAGTTTTCACCCAGCCAGCAAGCACGCGTGCTGGTTGTGCCCTGATCGATGGAGACAACACCTTGTTTTCTTTGCATTCCTGAACCTAGCTCGTCGCATGAGGAAAAACGCTAAAACGCTTGATTGTGCCTACAATTCATGGCAAAAGATACCCATCGGTAAACAGCAACCAAGAATAATAACTATGTCATCCCAGACCGCTTCCCGCAATAAGTTGCGTTTGAACAAAGTCAATATCCTCGTCATCGACGACGACAAAGCCATCGCCAACCTCATCCGCAACGTGCTGAAGAACCTCGGCTTCGGCGGCATCTTCGTCGCACATGATGCGGAAGAAGGCATCAAGATCGTCGAGAAAAGCCCCATCGACCTCATCATCACCGATTGGGAGATGGAGCCGATCAACGGCATCGAGCTGACCAAGCGCGTGCGTGCGCTGGACAACATCAAACGGTTCACCCCCATCATCATGCTGACGGGGCACGGCGAGAAATCGGAAATCGAAATGGCGCGCGACTGCGGCATCACTGAATATCTCATCAAGCCGTTCACCGCGAAGAGCCTGTGCAGCCGCATCTCCACCGTCGTCGAAATGCCGCGCAGCTTCGTGGTCAGCAAGGCGTATAAAGGCCCAAGCCGTCGCCGTCGCGTGGAGAACTTCGGCGGAGAAGAACGCCGCAAACGCCGTGCCACGCAGAAATGACCGCAGGTTTCCCCTCGCATCCGCAGGATAATTTGCTATAATCCGTTGACCAACACACCCCAGACAACGAAGAAACCGATATGGCTCAGGTCGCACAAGTCGAAGACGAGGAATTTGTCGAGGAATACAAACCCGACTTCAGCCTGAAGAACAAGATCGGCAAGGATGTCAGCATCGGCGAAATCCTGACCACCACGAACATCAAAGACGCGCAAGGGGTCATCAACGATTCCCAGAAGGATTTCGTGAAGTGGATCGAGAACGACCTGCGCACGCTGGAAGGTTATTTCGCGGAAGCTTACGCGGATGCGGACAACGCGCTCGACGCGGTGGTCGGCATCCAGAAATATGCCTTCTCCATCAAATCCCAATCCGGCACGTTCGGGTATGACCTCGCCTCCGCCATCGCCAAATCCCTCTATGATTTCTGCGAGAACAACTATGTGGTGGGCGATAACAAACACATCCTCATCATCCGCAAGCATCTCGACACGCTGAATGTCATCTTCAAGCGCAAAATCACCGGAGATGGCGGCAATGTCGGCCAGCAGGTCTATCAGGCGCTGGGCAAACTCATCACCAAGTTCGACCATCCGGACGCGTGATTCCCATGACCAACGAATATGATATTCCCGAGGATGATGACCTCCTCGCCGAAGACGCGTCGCTTGAAGGTGCTTCCCCCGAAGGTGCATCTGGCGTGGAAAGCGTCGAGGTCGGCGAATTCGAGGGCGGCATCCGCCTCGACAAATTCCTCGCGCAACGGCTGCCCGACCTGTCGCGCACCCGCGTGCAGGCGCTCATCGAAGAGGGCAGCGTGACTCTGGACGGCAAACCCGTCACCACGCTCTCCAAAAAGGTGCAAGTGGGCGAGACCTATAGCGTGCAAGTGCCGCCGCCGGTAGATTCCACCATCCCCGCCGTGGCGATGGAGCTGGACATCGTCTATGAGGATGACGACCTGCTCGTCATCAACAAAGCCGCTGGCATGACGGTGCACCCCGCACCGGGGCATTATGACGATACGCTGGTGAACGGCCTGCTCCATCACTGCAAGGGAAGCCTGTCAGGCATCGGCGGCGTGGCGCGCCCCGGCATCGTCCACCGTATCGACAAGGACACCAGCGGGTTGCTCGTGGTCGCCAAGAACGACTATGCCCACGCCAGCCTCGCCCGCCAGCTGAAAGCGCGCACGCTGAAGCGCGTGTACCTCGCGGTGTGCTGGGGTCTGATTCCCTACGGCGAAGGCAGCATCGAAGCGGACATCGGCCGGAATCCGCGCGACCGCAAGAAGATGGCCGTGGTGAAGACCGGCGGAAAACCCGCCACCAC
>VGDC01000260.1 GCA_016869895.1 Alphaproteobacteria bacterium | reverse complement strand
GAGACCGAGCCGCAGGAATCCGCTCCTGTGGAGCATCCCGCACCGGATGCATCGGCTGAACCCGCCCCTGCCCCTGCTGAAACAGAGGAGCAGCCTTCTGCACCCAGCGGGCAGAAGTTCATGTCCTTTGCCGATTTGAAGAAAATGGGTAAACTGCCCGAATAAGCTGAATACTTATTAGCCTGAGTTTTTCGTGCGGTAGCTGCGCGGCGATTCGCCCGTGGTCTCCTTGAACACACGATTGAAGGACGGGATGCTGCTGAACCCCACGGCGAAAGCGATGGAGGTGATGGATTCCTCCGGCTTGTCCTTCAACATCTCCTGCGCCTCACGGATGCGATAACCGTTCACGATGTCGGTGAAGCGTTTGCCGTAATGCTGGTTGACGATGCGGGAGAGGTAATTCTCGTTCACGCCGAGACTGCGCGCCACACGCTCACGGCTGCAGGTCATCTCCCGGTAGATATGCTCCTGCTCCAACATAGCTGCGAAACGCGCCAATACGTCACGAACGCGTTCCTCTTCCTGTTCCGGCGCGCGGCGGGGCTGGCGGGATGCCACACCGTTCTCCCCCGGCCCGAAGACACGGAACAGCACCGTCATAACGATATAGATGAAAGAAAGGTGCAGGAGCGATGAGGCCATACCCGCCGCCTCCAGCCGCACGAAACCGGCCAGCTGCGCCAGCCAGATGCCCATCAGCAAGAGATTCAGCCCGATGAGCGCGATCATCAGCCAGTATTGGTGCTGTTCCTGCGCGTCATCGCTGTGCGCCGTGTTGCGTCGCGCGAATCGCGCCAGCAAGAGCAGGAAGATGACGGAAGTGGCGAAGATGGCATAGAGCGTGCCGAAATCCTCCGTGCGGAAGCAGCTGCGCACATCAAGGCATATCTCCTCCAGTAGCAGAGAAGCATAGACCAGCGGCGCACCGCCGAAGAGCGGCAAGGCCAGAATCAGCCAATAAGCCGCTTTGGGCACGCGCCGCGTCATCACTTGCAGCAGCAGAAGGAAGGTGAGCGCGGGAAGGCTGGATTGCAGGAGGGTCAACCCGCCGCGCAACCAGAAATCTCCCTCGCTGCCCCTTGGCAAATCAGGCCAGATGGCGACAAGGGGAACGAGCAGTCCCGCCGCCACGGCAAGGAAATAGAGCAGCGGCACGATGCGATGCGTGCCCATGCCCCGCCGCAGGGAAAGATAGGCAATGACGAACAGGCAAGGCGCAAGCGCCGCGAGTTCGACAGCCTGCAGCAAGGAGATGGTGATGCCATGTTCCGCCATGGGCGCCTATGGATTGGTTGCCGGAGTTTCCTGCGTCTGCGCGTCATGCGGTTCTGCATCGGGTTTATCCAGTGCGAAACCATCTTCACCTAGCTCGGGCGCCATCTTGGTCATCAGCCCCGGAATCTCTTTTTCAATGCGCTCTTCGATGAAATATTTCATGAAGTTGAACTCCTCACGGGTGAGGGTCTCCTTACCGGCGCTTTCCAGCACATGCTCCATCACATACAGCGCCTGTTCGCGCTCGCCCTTCTGTTCATAGATGAAGGCGGGGAACTGGCGCGCCCAAAGGGGGATGCCCTGCGCGTCGATCATCGGTTCGCCTACTTTCAGCGCAAGATCCTTATCCTCCAGCTTGTGGTTGGCAAGGTACATCGCTTGCAGCAGCCACCACCATTTGTGGGTCACATCGCGCTTGCCGTGCTCGTAGAGGTAATCGACGATATAGCGCACATCTGGCACGTTCTGGGTCTGCGCGAAATAATAGGTCGCCAGCGAGGGGATATAATCCGACTGGGGGTCGAGGGTGTCCAGCAGGAAGAACCACTGGCTGAGCTTGTCGTAGTCATAATTCTTGAGCGGCGTGAAGCGGCCATAGGTGTCGCCCGCGTTCTGAATCTCCAACGCGAGCACGCGGAAATAGAACTGCTCATCGCCGAGTGAAAGGGCTTTCACCACGTCACGGGCGGGTACATCCGGCACGATGGCCATATCCGGGAAGACGTTGCGGCTGGCGTTCCAGAAGAACAGCTGGCAAATGAACAGTGAGAAGAAGGCGAAATAGAGATGCGGCGCGCTGCCGAGGGAAAGATGGGTCTTGCGGGGGGCGGCTGCGGTGGTCATGGGCAGACCTCCTCAGAACTGTTTGCGGCGGAAATCGAGGATGGTCGCCACCAGCAGAAGCGGGATGAAGATGGCCGCCTGTGACACGAAGCGATAAAGCTCCACCTGCTCCGCCAGACCATAGACCAGCCATTGGCTTTTGCCGAAGAAATCCAGACGCGGCACGACCATGGCGAGGAACTCCATGCCCAGACGGCTGGCGGTGTTCAAGGAAGCATCGCGGAACAGCAGCGAGGAATGCGCCGTGGCAAGGAAGAAGCCCATCATACGCGAGACGACATAGAAGCCGAGGCTGGCCATGACGGAGCTGACCGCGCTTTTAAGGGTGAAGGCACTGAACAGCGCGATGGCGACCACCAGCAACACCTCCAGAAGCAGGCTACCCGCCCAGACAAAGAAGCCGTTGGTGTCGAGCGCGCCGAAGTAATAGAGCATCACCGTAGTAGGCACGGCCAGCAGCAAGGCCACCACCGAGAAGCCCAGCCAATAGGACAACACAAGGTTGGGGCGCGAGATGGGACGCGAGAGGAACACGTCTATCTCTTTGCTGTCGAATGCATTGCGCACATGGAAGCAGATGAAGACGATGAGGCCGATGACCAACACCAAACGAGAGGATGCACCCGCATAAGCGATCTTCAGGCGATCGGCTTCGAGCATCGCCATCTCTCCCATGGCACCGGAGATGAGCGTGGCGGCGACGACCCCGAAGAGCAGGCCGACGAACAGCCAGTCACGCAATGCCGTGAGGAGGATATAACGGATATTGGTTTTCATAGCAGACTTCCCGAACCCGGTTGCCGACGACCTTGTTTAGAAGGCCAGCGGGCGATGATCACCGGTGAACTTGTTGTAGATGTCCTTATCAGCCTGACCGACCGAGGAATTGGAACCCACGATGGTCGCCTTCACGAGGATGAACAACTCACGCACCTGTTCGCGTTTGCTGACGCTCTTGAACGCGTTACCGACCCAGGGGATGCCGCTGACGAAGGGCACGCCTGCATCCGTATTGGTGCCGACCTGTTCCATCAACCCGCCAAGCACCATGACCTGACCGCTCTTCATGCGCATGAGCGAATCCATCTCGCGCACTTCGACGATGGGGATCAAGTTC
>VGDC01000259.1 GCA_016869895.1 Alphaproteobacteria bacterium | reverse complement strand
ACCTGCGGATTATGATGACTGCAAACAAAAGTGGCCTCGGAGTCCCCATGCAGCAGAACACACAGAACAATCCGGCATTCCGTCAGGACGCTACCCCGCCGGCTGCAGACCTTAACACATCCGGCACCGCCGCGCCAGAGGCGCTTGCCCGCCCCCGCCCACAATATGTCGAGGCGCAGGAATTCGCACCCCCGCCGGAAGTCTCCTTCTTCGATAAGGTGGACATGGTCACCGGTCGCCTCAAGTGGTTCATAGAGACCTTCGCCGCCCGTTTGGGTAAACCGGTGGAGACCATCTACCGCGTCGGGGTCGAGCGTTACCGTGAGGGCGAATTCGCCGATGCGGAGATGCGCTTCCGCATGGTCGTGAAATTCCACCCAAAGAACATCGACGCTTGGTATCTGATGGGCTCTTCGCAAATCATCCTCGGCAAGAACGACGAGGCCGTGAACTCCTTCCGTCAGGTGCTGGCCCTGAACCCGCAGCATGAGGAAGCCCGCTTCCTGCTGGCGACCATCGCTCCGCGCCTCATCCCTGCAGACCAGCAGCCGCGCATTTCGCCGCTGCGCCTTGTGGTCGAGCATTTCGATGCCGCCGCTTTCGATTTCGACGAAGAACAGCTGGAATACATGGGGTATCGCGGTCATGAAATGACCTATCAAAGCGTGGTGCGCTTCCTGAATCCGAACTACCAGCATTTCAAACAGCTTGACCTCGGCTGTGGCACGGGTCTTGTCGGCCTCCAATTCCGCGGCATCGTCTCGCGTCTGGAAGGGGTGGACATCTCCTCCGCCATGATCGCGCAGGTCGAAAGCCGCCGCGATGACCTCGCCCGCCGCATCTATGACGAATTGCACCTGAAGGATCTGCGCGTCTTCATGCTCGAGCAACCAGCCGACAGCTACGACATCATCACCGCTTCCAACGTCTTCCATTGCATCGGCGGTCTGACCCCCGTGTTCGACGGTCTTCAGCACTGCCTGAAACCGGGCGGCATCGCCAGCTTCTCCGTCGAGCCACAGGATGGCGGCGATTTCGGGTTGATTCCCGGTTCCGGCCGCTTCTCCCATTCCGAGCAATACATCCGCGAACAGGCCGCCCGTGTCGGTCTGGATGTGGTCGAGGTGCTGCCTTTCGAGATTTACTTCGAAGAGCAGGGCATCCAGTATGTGGTGCGTAAGCCCGTTCCCGCCTCGGCAGAACAGCCCGCCGCCCCTGCGCCTGCCGCGCCGGAAGGCAATCCGGTCGGTTGATGACGCAAACGGTGTCGAAGCGCGTTCCCATCTCCGTCTTCATCATCGCCAAGAACGAGGCGGATAGGATTCCCCATGCCATCAAAAGCGTGGTGGACTGGGTGGACGAAGTGCATGTCATCGACAGCGGCAGCACCGATGGCACGTTGGAACTCTCCAAGCAACTCGGCGCGAATGCGGTGTTCAACCCATGGCCGGGCTATGGCCCCCAGAAGGTCTTCGGCGAATCCTTGTGTCGGAACGACTGGCTCTTCAACATCGATGCCGATGAAGAAGTCACCCCCGCCTTGCGCGATGAAATAATTTCTCTTTTTGAGGGGGGCAAAGAACCGCCCCTCAAAGCCTATGGCATGCCCATCGAAATCGTACATTTCTTGGATGAAGATGGCGCGCTTTTCGGGCGTGTCGTGCACCCCGAACGGCTCTATGACAAGCGCGTGGCGGGGTTCAAAACCAGCACCGTCCATGATTCCGTCGAATGGAAGACCGATGCGCCCCAGCAAGCCGGTCGCCTGAAAGGTGTGCTCAAGCACCGCTCCTTCCGCTCCTATGCGCATATGATAGAGAAGATAAACTTCTACTCCACCATGCAGGCTCAGGACATGTTCGCCAAAGGCCGCCGCCCGTCGAATCTCCGCGTGGTCATCGAACCCTTCTTCGCCTTCATCAAGGCCTTGTTCTTCCGCGCCTATATCCGTCGCGGGGTCACGGGATTCCTTGAAAGCATCTTCTATGCCTTCGGGCGCACGTTGCGGCTTGCTAAAGCCCGCGCGCTGTTCATGGAAGCCGAACGGGCGAAGCAACCATGATTCGCCCCGCCACCGCCACCGATGCCGAAGCTTTCTCGCGGCTGCACAGCCAAGGATTCCTGCGCGGCTGGAGCGTCGAGGAAATCACCGCGCTATTGGCGGAGGAGGGCGTGGTCGCCTTCGCCCATGAGCAGGATGGCGAAGTGGATGGATTCATTCTGCTGCGCAGCGTCTTCGATGAATGCGAAATCCTCACCATCGCCACCGACGAAACCCGCAAACGCCAAGGCATCGGCTCGGCGTTGTTGAATCACGCCTGCACAGCGCTGAAATCCTGCGATGTCACCAACCTCTTCCTTGAAGTCGCGGAAGACAACACCCCCGCGCTGGGACTGTATGAAAAAGCAGGTTTCGCGGTCAGCGGTCGCCGCCGTGGTTACTATCCGCGCTTAGGCCGCACCCGCGCGGATGCCATCCTCATGCATAAAACCCTCTAGCATTTTTCATTTTGCCGTGGGTGTCGTTATCCTTCGGATTCGCTGTGCTCATGTAGGAAAACTACATTCCGCGCAGCTCACCTCGGCTGCCTAGCCCACAACAAAAGCAAAAACGCTAGGTTATGTGTAACTGGTTACACTTTCCAGTTGCGTGAAGCTCCGCCGAAGAATATATAACCGGCCATATATTTGTGTGGAGGGGATATGGATAGTTTAGAGTCACTGCGGTATTCGGCGCTCGGCAGCCGCAGCAAACGCCTCAGCGATTCCTGCTTCGAGCAGGTGAAACAGGTCTATGAAGCCCTTTCCATCGCTTTCGACCCGACCTTCTATCCCTATGTCGCGCATATCGCCAGAACATCCGGCGACACCATCGCCGATTTGGCGAAAGGCCTTGGCATCAGCCACCCCGCCGCCAGCAAGATGGTGAAGCGTCTGCACGAAGCGAAGCTCATCTCCCTCAAAAGCGATAAGACCGACAAGCGCACCAAGCGTCTGTTCCTCACCGCGAAAGGCGAGGCGGAATTCCGCAGCATTCAGCCCGTGCTCACTTCCATTAATGCCGTCATGGAACGAATGGATGGCAAATCCGATGGATTACTCGCTGCTTTGGAAGCATTCGAGCAGGGTTTCGCCGAAACACCACTCCGCCATCGGGTGTTGAAACATCTGGTGGAGGAGCAGTTGCCGCTCTCCTGCCGCCCTTACGAAAAATCCTTCCATGCTTTCTATGAAACCCATAACCGCATCTGGATTCAGAAGAATTTCACGCT
>VGDC01000258.1 GCA_016869895.1 Alphaproteobacteria bacterium | reverse complement strand
TAAGCCGTGAAGAAAGCCACCCCCGCCGAGATACGCGAATGGGTGAACATGGGCAAGGCCTTCTATAACGGCAGTTTTTTGGGAGAGCGGGATTACAAGAAAGCCCATGAACTCTTCCGTAAAGCCGCCGAACAGGGCGATGCCGAAGGGCTGTATATGCTCGGCACGCTGACCTATGAAGGCAAGGGCACGCGCAAGAGCGAGAAGGAAGCCTTCGCCCTTTATGAACAGGCCGCCGAGAAAGGCCACACCGACTCCCAGATGCTGACGGGTACGCAGCACATGTATCTCGCCATGCGCCAGCCGCCGGAATCCGCCGCCCGAAACGAGGAATACCGCCAAGCTGCGAAGTGGTTCAAGAAAGCCGCCGATAAGAAGCAGACGGAAGCCATCCTCTGGTATGGCGATATGCAGTTGAAGGGGTTGGGCGGCATCCCGCAGGATAAGAAGGCGGGGCTGGCACGCATCGAAGAAGCGGTGGAGCTGCACAACGCCAATGCCATGGCGGTGCTGGGCGGGTATTATCTGGAGGGGAGCATCGTCCCCAAGGATTACCGCAAGGCCTACCGCTATCTGCTGCTCAGCGACCGCAGCGGCAACCAGAACGCCCGCGTCGGCGTGCGATTGCTGGAGGATAAACTGACCACGGAAGAGCGCAAAGCCGTGCGCGATGAAGTCAAGGAATGGCTACGCAACCACCCCGCGCCCCTCACTCCGCCCAACGACTAAGATGCCATCACCGCTGACGCTGCGTGCCACCCGTCGCGGCGATATTCCCCGTGAATTTACCCTTCACTTCGGCCACCGTTTTTGCCGCCTCACGTTCTAAAGGGCGGGTCGCTTGTTTCAGCCACTCCAGCTCTTTCTTGTCCATGGCGGGGGCAAGGGTTTCCTGCACCTTCTGGTGATAGGCGTTCAGCCAGTTCAGTTCTTTATCGGTCAGCATGTCCACATCCACCAAGCGGCGGTCGATGGGTGCCATGGTGATAGTCTCGAACTCGTAATAGGGCGGCTTGCCCGTGTCGCCACCCGTTCCGGCTTTTTCCTTCACCACCACGAGGCTTTCCGTGCGGATGCCGAATTCGCCCGTCTTGTAATATCCGGGTTCGTTGGACAGAATCATACCAGGCTGGAATGCCACGTCGGAGCGTCGATGGATGCCCTGTGGGCCTTCGTGCACGCCAAGGAACGAACCCACGCCGTGGCCAGTGCCATGGGCATAATCTTCGCCTTCCGCCCACAACGGGCCACGCGCCAGCACGTCCAGCTGCTGCCCTGTCACCCCTTTGGGGAAGACGGCGGTGGCGATGCCGATATGCCCTTGCAACACCTGCGTGAAGCGTTTCTTCATCTCGTCCGTCGGCTGACCGATGACCATCGTGCGGGTCACATCCGTCGTACCATCGAGGTACTGCCCGCCGGAATCCAGCAGGAACAGCGTGTCCTTCTCCAGCACCTTGTTGCTTTCCTCGGTCGCGCGGTAATGCACGATTGCGCCATGCTCGCCGCTGCCTGCGATGGTGTCGAAGCTGACTTCCTTGAAGTCCTTCTGCGCTTGGCGGAAGCTGAGGAGTTTCTTATCCACCTCCGTCTCGGTGACGGGGCGTTTGGTCACCTCTTCGTCCAGCCACGCGAGGAATTTGGTCAATGCCGCACCATCGCGGATGTGCGACTGGCGCATCCCTTCGATTTCCACGTCATTCTTGAGGGCTTTGGGCAATAGCGTCGGGTCATCACCATTCACGATCTTCGCGCCGGAAGCCTCCAGACGCTGATGGAACCACGAGGAAGAACGCTTATCATCATACTGCACCGTCTTGCCGGATTTGCCGAGCGAATCGATGACACCGCCGATGTCCTTGATGTCATGGGCGGTCACGTCCTTGCCCACATGCTTCTTCACATCGGCGGAAAGTTTGTCGGGGTCGATGAACCAATCCACCTTGCCGTCCTTATGCAGCACCGCGAAGCTTAGTGCCACAGGAGTCGCGGGCACATCGCCGCCGCGCACGTTCAGCAGCCACGCGATGGCATCCGGCGCGGTGATGACCGCCGCATCCACGCCCTTTTCTCCGAGGCTCTTGCCCACGCGCTCGCGCTTGGAGGCGGAGGACTCACCCGCATATTGCTCGCCGTGCACCTGCACCTTGGCTTTCGACACGGGAGGGCGGTCTTTCCACACGGCATCCACGAGGTTGTGGGATACGGGCGTCAGTTCGATGCCCGCCGCGTCCAGTTTCTTCTTCAGGCCTTCCACCTGCGCCTGCGTGTGCATCCACGGGTCATAGGCCAGCTTCGAGCCGGGCTTCAAGCGCGAAACCGCCCAATCGGAAACCGGATCGGTCGTCAGGTCTTTCTGCTCATAGCGGGTCTGATCAACCTGCTGTTTGGCTTGGAGCGTATATCGCCCGTCCACGAAGACAGCCGCGGCTTTGGCGTTCTTGTCGCCCTTGGTCTTGGAAGGGTCGATAGCATCTTCCGCCAGCACGATGGCCGACCCCGCCGAGCCCGTGAATCCGGTAAGAAAACCCATGCGACGCGCGGAAAACGGCGGATACTCGCTCTGGTATTCATCCGCCACAGGAATCAGGAAGCCGTCCACACCCGCTTTTTTCATCTCTGCGCGCAAGCCATCCTGACGGGCGGCGAAATCGGCTTGGGAAACTTTGGAAACAGGGGCGGCAGCCATGGTATGAACCTTCTGTGACAGGGTTGCATTAGGGTTGACAGAACCAGCCATTCCCGTATGTTCTATGCCATATTTTGCACTGGGGACGCATCATGCTGCGCCGCATTAATTTCACAAGAACAACAAGGGTTTGGTGTATCATGTCTAAAGGATTTTTCCATTTCCTGCTAGTGGTATTTGCCCTATCTGGCTTCACAGCCTCGGCTGTCGCCAGCCCCGCGCATTCGACCTATGCACCCGAACCCGTACCCGCGGGACAGCGTAAACCTGTCGCTTCCAATCACGTCCCTGCCGTGGTGATTCCCGCGCCCGTGCCCACCCCCGCCAAGCCTTCTTATACCCGTCCGGCCTCCACCACGCCCATCACCGAAAAAGCCATCGCCGAGAAGGTCGCCGCTGAAAAGCCCGCCGCGAAGCCTGCTGCGCCCAAACCCGCTGCGCCAGCCGCGCCAAAGCCCGCACCGCAGGAAACCGCCAAGGCGATTCCCGATCCCAACGCCCTCAAAGTCGCCATCATGCTCAGCCCCAGCGTAAAGGCGGATGACGACAAATCCTTCATTCAGGCGGTCACTCGCGGGGTCGAGCGCGCTGGCAAGGAAACCCCCATCAACATCTC
>VGDC01000257.1 GCA_016869895.1 Alphaproteobacteria bacterium | reverse complement strand
TTCTATTTTCTATTGCATACCCAATGCCAAGCCACAATGCTGAATTTTTAACGTCTTCAATGTCTAGGTATTCATACATCCGAGAATATGCTATTTCGGCGGCACCCTGCCCATAAAGATGTAGCAGCAAGTCTATACTTTTTGCAATTAAGCTATCCACAGTTCCCTCCTTACTAATTGACCAACTCAACCATAAGGCGAGTACAGAATATCCGGAAGTGGGAAAAGTGATATGCTAAATAAGCAGCGATGAAATAAGATTCTCAACTGCGCATAATGTGCATAACGGCTTGCGCACTCTTGCGCAGTTTCTGTGTAAAAGTGAGTTTTTTTGCGCAGAGAAGCACTTGTTTATGCTTATTATTCAATTTCTTGCTGTCTTTGGTAATGACGGGGTCGGAAGTTCGATTCTTCTCAGCGGCACCAGTAACACTTGGGCTTTTCGCCCACAGCCCTCCCAAAACCGATATATATTATGAAGATGCACCGCCCAGCTATCAATCCTGGCGCGGTTTTTTCGCGTCGTTCGTGTTGCGCGGGAACAGGCTTTCCTCTTCGCTGCAGGATGCGATGAGGAACCGGCGGAATTTATCCTCCGTCTCTTTGTCCAAAGGCGTCTCGCCTTTCAAACGCGCCAGTGTCGGCTCGACGATTTTTCCCAACAGAAGCTTCAGCATAAAAGGCACTCGACCGATGATTTACCGCGCAGAGGGCCGACGACGACCCATTCCCTATATGATACATACCAATCGGTCGCTTTTGACCTACCCAATTGGGTAGGTCTGGGTTATAATCCTCGGAACATTGACGCCGTCATACATGGTCAACGCGCATGCAGAGACTTGAACAATACATCGCCGATATGCAGAATGCGCTGACGATCGACGAGGCTTTCAGCATCTTGCAAAGAGAGCTTCGTGAGTTGGGCTTCGACCGTTCGCTTTACGGCCTGATGACGGATATGCCCTCCCTTTCACTTCCCGCCGGACACTGCATCCTCGGAACATATCCTGACGACTGGATGGAGTACTATTACGCGCGGAATTACGAAGCCTCAGACCCCGTACGCGACTCCATCATGCTCACCAACGATCCTTTCCGCTGGACGGATATGGAGAAGATGGTGGAGATAAGCGCGCGCGGGAAACTGATGTTGGGTGAGGCACATGATGCGACGGTGCGTGACGGTGTCGGCCTTGGCATCCATTGCCCGAACGGCGAAGTCGCCGGTATGGGCTTCGCCAGCAGCAGCGGCAAGGTGGATTTGAGCCCCTACACCCTGTCCATCCTGCGCTTCCTCGGCATGGAATTCCACTCCCGATTCGTCCAACTGAACACCCATCGCCTGCGCAAGAACAATATCCTTCTCACCCGCCGCGAAACGGAGATATTGATGTGGATGGCGCGCGGGAAAACGACCCGCGAAATCACCGCCATCCTTTCCATCGGTGGTTCGGTCTCTCAGAACACGGTCAAATTCCACCAGAAGAACATTTATGAGAAGCTGGAGGTCAACAACCAGACCAGCGCGGTCATGAAAGGCTTCTTCATGGGCATCCTCACCCGTGCCGACCTCAATAATTACATCTGAAAAGCAGGATTCACTCCCCTTCTGCGTATAACCTTGTGAAACCGATGATTGACGCGTCGCGCCTGCGCCACTACCATCAGCCTGACCGGATTATGACGGTTTCATGAAGATTTATCGCTGAGGCTTCTGCCTTCTTGCTGCCACAAGGAACGATTGTTATACCAATGAGAGCGTATCAGGCCATCCGCCACGCCCTTTCCTCCCGTTTTCGGGTGGCTCGGTCGTCTCTGCTGGCCATCATCCTATTCCAATGGTTATTCATGGCTCCGTCCCTCGCGGCTGACACGTCTGACAGCATCTTCTCCCTTAAGGAGATGACACCCGTCATGACCTTCAACCTGAAGGTCGCCAATGACACGGGCGACCGCGCGTGGGAAAAACGCCGCCCGCAGGTCAGCGGCATCATCGCCGATTACCAGCCGCTGTTCATCGGCACGCAGGAAGGCTTGAGCCGCCAGTTACAAGACCTCAAGCAAGACTTGCCGGAATACCGCACCCTCGGCGTCAGCCGCCGTGGGGATGCCACCGACGAACACGCCGCCCTCTTCTACGATTCCCGCCGCGCCAAGCCTCTGCGCCATGGCGATTTCTGGCTTTCCGAAACACCGCAGAAGGCGGGCAGCATCATGGCGGGAGACGGCCACCCACGCGTCGTCACCTGGGGTGAATTCGCGGTGGAAGGCAAGAACAAACCCACCTACGTCTTCAACACGCATCTCGCGCTGGATGAATCCGCCGCAGTGAAACAGGCGGATGTGTTCCTGAAACAGGTCGCGGCGATTGCGCCGAAGGATGCCGAAATCCTCATCACCGGAGATTTCAACGCCCGCCGCAACGGCAAGGTGTGGAACCGCTTCGCCGAAGCCGGATTCGCCGATGCCCTTCAACTGGCCGACCATAAGAGCGGCCCTGACCACACCTCCCATTGCTGGGCGGGTGAGGATGCCGATAAAGAGAAACGCCGCCTTGAGCGCGACGGCCACAAAGTGGATATGGTGGATTGGATTTTCCATCGCAACGGCGAGAAAGCCGTGTCACACCCGCTGCTCGCCCAAGTCATCGACTCCCATGAAGGCGGCGTCTACCCTTCCGACCATTATCCCCTCGTGCTCACCTCCCTCGGCAGAGCGAAGGCCGAATTGAAAGGCTACTCCACCGCTGGCTCGCTGCGCACCGCGCCGGATTCTCCCATTTCCCTCTCCACCACATTGGAGAACAGCGGCGCGCGCGGCATCGTGCCCGTGCAGCTGAAAGAGGACGGCAAGGCCACCCAGACCCGCTGGATTCCGGTGGATGGTAAGGCGGAGAAGACCCTCACCTTTAAAACCCGCCTTTACGCCTCCGGCGAGCATACCCTCGGCATAGGCGACCTGAATCCCGTGGATGTCAGCGTCACCAACGCCCCCGCCCGCATGGCCTTTGAAGACCTTTATCTCGACCCCTACCCCAAAGCCGGCGAGGACACCGCCATTTTCGGCACGGTCAAGAATACCGGCGGCAAGCAAGAAGTCGCCATCGTCGAGTTGAAGGTGGATGGGAACATCGTCTCTTC
Organism: Alphaproteobacteria bacterium; assembly: GCA_016869895.1. GTDB lineage: Bacteria > Pseudomonadota > Alphaproteobacteria > Rickettsiales > VGDC01 > VGDC01. The sequence goes on along the minus strand of VGDC01000257.1, from coordinate 168 downwards.
GGATGGCGTCTCCCTCAAACCCGGCGAATCCCGCGAAATGCAATTCTCCAACGCGTTTCTAGAGGAAGGCGCATATACCGTCTCCTTGGGCGACCGCGAACAGGAAGTGAACGTCATGCGCGGTTTGGGCAGCCAGTGGCGCTTCGCCAAGGGGGATGATGCCGCCCG
>VGDC01000256.1 GCA_016869895.1 Alphaproteobacteria bacterium | reverse complement strand
CGCGACAACGAGGGCGCGACACCGCTGATGCTGGCCTTCGAGAATCAGCGAACGGGCGCGGCGCGTTTCCTCATCGAGCATGCCGGGGCGGATGCGCAGGCGATGGACAAGGAAGGCAAAGGCATCGCCGACCGGCTGTTCCAACGGGTGCGCCAGAACATGGCCGGAGATGACCTCGTATGGCTGGCGGTCAAACATGTGGATAATCTGCAGGGGGTGACCGAGAAGGATGGCAGGAATAACCTCCATAAACTCGCCGCGCTGCCCGACCTGAACAATCTGGAGCGGGTGCTGGTGGCGGGGGTTGACCCGCACCAAGGGCGCAAGCAAACCCTTCTGTTGCCGGGCGAGAAACCGCCGCACAATGAATTCATTCCGCCGTATATTCCGGTCGAGCAGCTGCTCAACAATGCCTTCGCGGATGAGGTCGCCAAACAGACGCTGCAGGCTTTCCGCAGCCTGCCTCGTGTGCCGGACGATTTAACGGGCGTCACGGCGGAATCGTTGCTCACCGCCGATGAGAAAGGCCACCGTTTGCTGGATAACCCGCTCCTGTGGAAGCGGATGGCCGAAGTCATCGCCACGTTGGAGCGGAAGGGCGAACCGCTGCCGAACCATGAACAGCTGTCGAGCGGTGGGGTGATGGGGCATTCGCCGCTTTCCATCGCCTTGCACACCCGCGCTTTCGGTGCGGTGGAGCAGTGCCTGGCCGCCCATGGGGAGAGCATCAGCGCGGCGGATTTCGGCAAGGAAAAGCTCAGCAAATTCGGTGAGGCGGCATTGGAGATGGGGCTGCTCAAAGATACCTTGATGCAACCGGAACGCTGGAGCGGAAAACTGCCGGAATTGCGCCGATTCTATCAAGAATTGCCCGAAAAAGCGCAAAACAGCATCACGAATTTCCAGCAATTACAACAGCAACTGCGCTCCACCATGCCACAGACGCAAGGCATCGGCCGATAATCAGATATTAGGCGGACGTTTGGAAAGCTTGCGTTGCAAGGTGCGGCGATGCATGTTCAACTCCCGCGCCGCTGCGGAGATATTCCCCCCGTTTCGTTCCAGCACCGACTGGATATGCGTCCATTCCACTACATCCAACCGCGCCGATGCGCTGGAATCCTCCGGCTCGATGGCCATGGCCACATCCCCTTCATCGCCGCGCTGGAAAGCGGCGATGATGTCATCCAACCCCACGGGTTTGGAGAGGTAATGTTTCGCGCCGAGCTTGATGGCCTCCACCGCCGTCGCCACGTTGGCATAGCCCGTCAGCACGATGATATGCGTGAACGGGTCGATGGCGAGGATTTCGGGAATCAGCCGCAGCCCCGACGTACCAGGGATTTTCAAGTCGAGCAGTACCCATTCGGGCGCATGGGTGCGCGCCTGTTCCAGCGCGGATTCATGGGTCTGCGCCGTATGCACGTCATATCCCTTGCGGGTGAAGGCGGCAGAAAGCGTCTCCAACAGCACGGCATCGTCATCCACCAGCAGCACGGTCGTCATGCGCATATCCTTGCGAAGGGTAGGGTGAGGGTTACGGTCGCCCCGCCGCCCGCGCGGTTCTCAAGGCGAATGCTGCCCTCCAGCCGTTCCACCACCATCCGCGCGAGGTAAAGACCCATGCCCATGCCGCCTGCTTTGCTGCTGCCCGGCGGGTGGGAAAGTGCGTCTTTCTCCAGCAGCGATGCGGGAAAACCTTTTCCGTCATCATGGACGGAGAGGTGCAGATGGCGATGAATCAGCTTCGCTTCAAGCCGCACGCCGGATGGAGAACTGTCTGCCGCATTGTCGAGCAGGTTCAGTATGGTTTGCCCGAGCGCATATTCGCTGATGATGGGCAGGCATTGCGCATCGGGTGTGAGGGAAAGGGTGAGCGGCGTTCCGGCGTGGCGCGTTCGCCATTCGGTTGTCAGTTCCTCCAACCATTCGCCTACAGGCCTTAATTGACCGGATTCGGCGCGCATCGCGCCTGCATTCAGAGCCATCTGGCCGATGATGTCCTTGCAGCGGGCTATCTGGCTTTTCAGCAGACCGAAGCGTTTGTCCTCCTGTGGGCTATCCTCGCCGATGGATTCGGCCAGTAGGGAGATGGAAGACAGCGGCGTGCCCAGCTCATGGGCGGCGGAGGTGGCGATGCCGCCTAGCAAGGCGAGTTGCTCCGACGAGGCGAGCAGCTGGTTCTGGCGGTGGATGGTCGCTTGCAATAGGGTGACGAACCATGCCACCAGCAGCGACAGCAGCACGAAGCTGCCCCACATGCCGTAAACATGCATATCGAATGCCGCACCCGCTGCGCCATGACCATGATGCCCACCGTGATGCGCTTTCATGCTCGCATCATCCGTCCAGAACACGACGAGCAGCGTGTAATAGCCGATGGCGGCGAAGGTCACGAGCCATGTCTGCCGCGCGGAAAGCAAGGTGGCCGCCAGAATCACCTGCAGGATGAACAAGGTGGTGAACGGGTTGGATGCACCGCCGGAAAGGGAGAGCAGCCCGAACAGCGCGGTCATATCCACCAGCAGCGGGAACAACACCCAGAACCCGTGGATGGGCTTGGGCAGATGCAAGCGCCACCACGCCACGGTGTTGACCACCATCTGCCCCGCGATGATCGCCAGCAGCGGAAAGACGGGCAGGGGGAGGTGCAGCACAAAGGTTGCCACGGCGAGAATGGCCGCCTCGCTGGAAATGGCGATATTCCGCAGCCACCAGAGCTGGTGGAGGTTCTTGCGGGTAAGTTGCTGGGCGGGTGTGTCGTTCATGGCGCGGATATTACCACGCGCACCGTGCATTTCCAGCTTAGAAACTGCGACATTATGTCGCATTGTGCGCACCCCGCTGCCGTGCTACTTCACCCCTGCTTTTACATTTATGATGAGTTGTTGCCATGTCCCGCTTCGCCTTCCTCCTGCTCACCTCCACCTTGCTTGCTGCGCCCGTCGCCGCCTTCGCCGACCATGCGGAGGAGAAGCAAGAGCCCCTGAAAGTCACCGTGCATCCTGCGCCTCGCTCGCTGACTTCCGCAGGGGTGGAAGAGGCGGAAGCCCGCCTGTCGCAGATTCCGGGCGGGGTCGCGGTGGTGGCTGCGGAGGAATACGGCGATACCCGCGCCTTCACCATGAAGGATATGCTGGATTTCACCCCCGGCGTTTTCGCCCAATCCCGCGTAGCGCAGGAATCGCGCATGTCCATCCGTGGTTCCGGCCTGTCGCGCACTTTCCACATGCGCGGCATCACGCTGTTGCAGGACGGCGTGCCCATCAATAACGCCGATGGCGCGGCGGATTTTCAGGACATCGACCCGCTCGCCTTCC
>VGDC01000255.1 GCA_016869895.1 Alphaproteobacteria bacterium | reverse complement strand
CCACCCCAAGTTCCAAGCCTTTTTTGACGATGTCTGCTTTGCTCATGTTGATGAGCGGCGTATGGATGCGGATGCGCTGCCCGCCTTCCACGCCGTAGGCGGTGGCGAGATTGGCCAAATCCTCGAAGGCACGGACGAATTCTGGGCGGCAATCTGGATAGCCGCTGTAATCCAGCACGTTCACACCGATGAAGATATCGTAAGACTTCAAGACTTCTGCCCAAGCTAATGCAAAGGAAAGAAATATGGTATTCCTCGCGGGAACATAAGTCACCGGAATTTCCGCGGCTATTTCCTCGGCATTGCGATCTTTCGGCACGTCGATATCGTCGGTCAGCGCAGAGCCGCCGAAGAGACGGAGGTCAATCTGCGCAGTTTTATGCTGCATAACGCCAAAATGCTCAGCCACGCGCTGCGCAGCTTCGAGCTCAACGCTATGCCGCTGCCCGTATTGGAAGCTAAGGCCATAGACTTCATACCCTTGCGCCTTGACCATCGCAAGCACGGTCGTGGAATCCAGACCGCCACTCAACAGAACTACGGCTTTACGTGAAGCTTCACTCATAAACTACTCTACTCCAAGAATCTTATGTGTTTGCAAACACAAGCGATAACCGTGCGTTGCAGCGAGGCTAGCTGCAAGCGAAATGTTCTCTGCGTTTGCCGCTTCCTCATATTCATCCATGGGCTGGACGTATACGGGCGTACCATAAACGCTCTGCCCCACTTCGGCAACCGCCTTATAGGCGTCATTCCGCTGAGACACGATGAATTTCAACGCATTGGCGCGCTCCAGAAGATCATCCCTCACGGGAGCATAACGCCCGTTCACGCTCTTGGGGGAGCAAACGATGCTCACTTCTTCCGGCAAATCACGGAAGAGCGTACCGTTGGTTTCTATCTGGATGGCGTATCCTGCGGCGAGCAGAGCCTCGCACAAAGGGCGGATCGGCTGACGGAGAGGTTCACCGCCGGTCACCACAATCAATTTCGCACCCTCGGAAAGCTTCCCCACTTCATGAAGAATGGCTTCTAGCGTAAGATTTTCAAAGGTTTCGAATTCCGTATCACAGAAGCCACAGGCGAGGTTGCAGCCGCCAAGTCGCACGAAAACAGAGGGAACGCCAGCAAATGGCCCTTCCCCCTGAACAGTACGGAAAATATGTTGCACATCCAGCTGCATACCGTCACCTTTGACGGGAGGCCGGATGGGATTTTCTCCAAACATAATGCCTTCTTGAATTATCCTTCGCGGCTTGACAGCAAGCCGCGGAAACCTTACCACTAACCACTCTTGGAACGGGGTGTATCTTACGTTTTTCCGACCTTTCCGCAACCATAAATGCCATGGAAGCCACTGATGTCCGACAAATCCAGCAAAAATTGGCAAGAACAGACCCGTTTAGTGCATGGCGGCGTATTGCGTTCACAATACGGAGAGACCAGCGAAGCCATCTATATGAATTCGGGCTTCTGCTATGAGAACGCCGAAGTGGCGGAAAGCCGCTTCAACGGTGAAGCGCCAGGATTTGTCTATTCGCGCTACTCGAACCCCAATCTCGCCATGCTGGAATCCCGCCTTGCCGAGTTGGAAGGCGCGGAAGCCTGCAACGTGATGGCGAGCGGCATGGCGGCAGTCTTCGCGGCAATCATGTGCCAAGTGAAGGCGGGTGACCGCGTGGTAGCGGGACGCGCGCTTTTCAGCTCCTGCAATTACATCCTCACACAAATACTGCCGCGATTCGGGGTGGAGGTCATCCTTGTGGAAAGCGCAGATGATGCCGGATGGCAAGCGGCGCTTTCAAAGCCGACCGCTTGTGTGTTCATCGAAACGCCGTCCAACCCTATTCTGGAGATCATCGATATCCGCCGCGTGGCCGAGCTGACGCACAAAGCGGGTGGCCGACTCATCGTCGATAACGTCTTCGCCACACCGCTTTTGCAAAAGCCGCTCGAACTCGGCGCGGATATCGTCGTTTATTCCACCACCAAGCACATGGACGGCCAAGGACGCTGTTTAGGCGGCGCAGTGCTGGGCGATGCTAAATTCATCAACGAAGTGCTGCTGCCCTTCCATCGCCATACCGGCCCTGCCCTCAGCCCATTCAACGCATGGGTGATGAACAAGGCGTTGGAGACCTTCCCGCTTCGCGCAGAACGCCACTTCGACAATGGCGAGAAGATAGCGGAGTTTCTGAACGCTCAGACAGCGAAGGTTAAGCGAGTATTATATCCCGGGCTTAAAAACCACCCCCAGCATACGCTGGCGATGTCGCAGCAGAAACGCGGCGGTGCATTGGTGACCTTCGAGTTAGAGGGCGGGAAAGAGTCGGCTTTCCACTTCATGAACGCCCTTGAACTGGTGGTGATTTCCAACAATTTGGGCGATGCACGAACGCTTATCGCTCATCCGGCGACCACGACCCATGCGAGCTTAGGGGCAGAAGGCCGCACCGAAGCAGGTATCACCGATGGAATGCTACGCATCTCTGTAGGCATAGAGGCTGCGGAGGACATCATCTCCGACCTATCGCGCGCACTGGCAAAGACCTGATTACTCGTCGCCTGGATTGCTGCCGTAAATGCTCCAGGGGTTAGAATCCGCCGCGCCAGCCACAGGTTTATTCGTAGCCTGCGCACCCCAGACGTTGGTTGCGCCATACCCTTTCTTGATATTGAAATCCTCGATTTTCTTCTGAATCTTATAGATGCAGTAAGTCGATTTCGGGTCGAATTTTCCGATGCTGGTGCCACCGAACATACCGATCGTTTTGATTTTTCCGGTTTTTAAATCGATTTGAAGCACCTGCTGACCATAGGCATTCAGCACCCGACCTTTTTTGTCGATGGAACCGCCGTTTGCACCACCTAAAGGCATGTATTTCACCTCGATGGGTTCGTTCTTCTTCTTGCGTTTCAGCTGCTTCTTTGCCATCTGCGCGGCGAGAAGCTCCATCGTCAAGGCTTTGGCGGCTGATTTCTGGTCGTTATCCTTCGTTTTCCCCGCTAGCGTACTGTTGTTGCGTCCGCCCGCCATCAAGGCTTTTTTGTTGGACTCCATTTTCTGCTGCATGAGCTGCTCATAGCGCTCTTCCGCACTCTGCTTTCCGCCTTTGGAATGCTTGCCGATATTGCCTTTCTTAATGCTTTCCATCGCCGATTGGGTTTTCATCGCTTGCTCGAGGCTGGAGCTGGACTTACCAGAACTGGTCTTCACGCCGCTGAATTTGCTGCCGCCGCCAGAACCTTTCCCACCCAGACCTCCGAAGAATCTTGCCATAACAACCTCCTTATGCGCTTTCCTTTTCCTTAAATATACCG
>VGDC01000254.1 GCA_016869895.1 Alphaproteobacteria bacterium | reverse complement strand
CAGGCTGAACACGCGGGAGCTGCATCGGCTTTAAGCGGCACGATGCTCTTCGTCTTCGCTTCCGGCACGTCTTCGCTGGTGAGCTATCTGGAAGACGGCAGTTCCATCCCCATGGTCGCCATCATGGCTGCCTGCGCAGGATTCGCCGTCGCCAGCTTCCACTTCCTCGTGAAGCCACGCCTATGACGACCACCTCACCCGCTTGGAAACAAGAGCTTCGCGCCACGCTTGTGCTCGCCTGGCCGCTCATCATCGCGCAGCTCGCGCAAATGGCACTCTTCACCACCGATGTTATCTTCATGGGTTGGCTGGGTGCGGAATTCTTGGCGGCGGGCACACTCGCCACCGCGCTTATCCATCCGTTGCTGCTCTTCGGCATCGGCACGGTCTCGGCGGTCACCCCGCTCATCGCGCAGGCCTTGGGAAGCGAACAACCCGATGACGTGCGCCGCACGACCCGTCAGGGTTTCTGGATAACCCTCGCCGCCTCGCTCTTCCTCGTGCCCATACTCTGGCAGGTGGAATGGATTCTCACCGCTGCCGGACAGCAGGAAAGCCTCGCCCTTCACGCCGAGGAATTCATGCATGCGGCGGTGTGGTCTATCCCCTTCGCGCTGTTGTTTATCGCGCTGCGCGGCTTCGTGTCTTCCCACGATAAAACCCGCGTCATCCTCATTATCACGCTTTGCGGCGTGGCCTTCAACGCGCTCTGCAATTACCTGCTCGTCTTCGGGCATTTCGGTTTCCCGCGCTTGGAACTCATCGGTTCGGGCATCAGCACCAGCCTCACCAATGCATTGATGACCATCGCGCTCTTGCTCTACATCATCCGCCACGGTAAATTCCGCCATTACGACCTCTTCTCCCGTTTTTTCCAGCCAGACTGGGCACGATTCCGTGAAATCCTCCGCATCGGTGTTCCCATCGGCGCGATGCTCACCGCCGAAGTCGGGTTGTTCTCCGTCGCCGCGTTGATGATGGGTTGGCTCGGCACGGCAGAGCTCGCCGCCCATGCCATCACCATCCAATGCGCGGGGATAGCCTTCATGATTCCGCTGGGCTTAAGTCAGGCCACCACCATCCGCGTCGGCATCGCGCACGGGCGGCAGAACCGCGAGGAAGTCGCCCATGCGGGCTGGGTGTCCATCGGCCTCACGCTGGCGGTCATGTCCGGCACTTGCTTGCTCTTCTTCGTCGCCCCCGCGCCATTGCTCAGCGCCTTCCTCGATGCCTCCAAGCCGGAGAATGAAGCCACGTTCAAACTCGCGCTGTCCTATATCGCCGTGGTCGCCATGTTCCAGCTGGCCGATGGTGCACAGGTCGTCACCGCCGCGGTCTTGCGCGGCATGAACGACACCGCCAAACCCATGTGGGTGGCCATCCTCGGCTATTGGGGCGTGGGCATCCCCACCGCCTATTACTTCGCCTTCATCGCGGATTTGCGTGGCTTAGGGATTTGGTACGGCCTCGCCACAGGCTTGGTTTTCGTGGCCATCGCGCTGCTCTGGCGGTTCATCGGGCGCGAGCGTTTCGGCCTGCTACGCGGCTATTGACCCTGCCGTGAATTACGCGCACAATCGGCGTAATGGAGTCGGGTATGCCACAAGAACAAGAAAAGCAGATTTTCCAGCGCGCTATGGGGCAAACGCTCCAATCGGCACGGGTCGCTGCGGCCATTCCGCTGGCGGAAGTCTCCGCCGCCACCTCCATCAGCGAAGCGGATTTGTTGGGTTATGAAGAAGGCGAATCCGCGCTGGATGTCTATACCCTCCACTGCATCGCTTCCGCCCTCGGTGTAACCGCCCCTGCTCTGCTGGATGCCGCCACCCGCCTCTTCCATGAACAGCAGAACGCCCCTTTCAACGCTGACCGTGAAACACAGGAAGCGGGCGAATTGATACGCCGTTTCCTCCACGTCGAAGGGTCCTCACGCGGCGAGAAATTCATGCATCTGGTGAATGAGCTGAAGAAGAACGATTGATTCAGCGTTGCGCCTGTTGCGCTTTCTGCGCCGTCTCGTTCAGCACCGCCGCCGCGTAAGGGCTTATCCGTCCATCCTCACTGCTTTTGAACGCTGTATCCGGCTGCCTTGGCGGCAGCGAAGGCTCCCCCAAGTTGCGATACGCGCTGTCCAATCCTAATGCATCGGCGAGGCTGAACCCCACATAGCGCGGGTTATGCACCACTTCCCCATCCACCACGGGTTTGGCATAGAAGGTCGCGCTATGCCCGCTGGGGTTGCTGCTGAGCTTCTCGGTCTGCGCTTCTGCGGTCACTTGTTTCTCATCGGCGTAGCCATCGTCCTGAATATACCCCTGCGAGGGCGCAGCCGCCTTGATGACCACTTCGTTCTCACGCAGCGGAATCATCTTCCGCCCTGTGCTCAGGAACTCGATATTCGCGCTTTTGTTGCGAATGCTGAGGTCGGTCTCGGAGATGACATGCACGCCGCTGAAATGCCCTTCCGGCTTCTCCACATCCAACCGCGCCAACGGGCCAAGGCTCATGCAATAGGTATTCGCCAACAGCGATTTCACTTGCGCGTTTTCCAGCCCGTTCTCTTTCAAATGGTCACGCAATGTATTGCGGATTTCCTGCGCGAAGACCGTGCCATAGCTATAGGCGAAGAAGTTGAATTTTGCGAAGGCCTTCTTCAGCTCCGGCATGGGCAGCAGCGCGCCTTTGTCAGCCTGCAAGGATGGCACAAGGAAATCGCGGCAGAACTGCTTCGCGCCATCGGTGGAGAAATGTTGCGGGTCAGCGTTATAAGCATGGGTATCACGGAAGAATCGGGTGCGATGCGCCACTGGATAGACCGCGCAGTAGAGGTCGACTTTGCCATCTGCACAAGCCTCCTTGCCGCCCAGTGCCTCTTCCGCCAGTTGCAGCAGCCCTGCGCTGATGCGGTCGTTCCCCGTCACATTCGCCGTGCCGCCGAAGCACACCACCGCCTTGCGGCTGTGGTCGATGGCTTGCACCTCCTCCAACGCGCCGTTTTCGCCGCGTTTCAGCAGAATCACATCTTTCGTGGCATTGGAAATCGGCAGTTGTGTGCCTTTGCGCTCCAGCGGCACACCCGATGCGTTTAGGAAGGCATCCGCCCCATCGCAGAATGCCGCCAGCACCGCCTGATACGCCGGATCTTTCACGCGCTTCTTGTGCTCCGCGCCCATATTGAGCGGGTTCGCGCTGCGGTTCATGTCGGTGAAGAAATCGCGCACACCCGCCGCGAAGCTTTCGCTCAACGGCGTATCCGCCGCGAAATGCACCCGCTCATCATGCCCCAGTGCGGCGGCCAACCCGTCCATCGCCTCAACGAGGC